>CAZWOA010000262.1:0-1004 GCA_964635545.1 uncultured Marinilabiliaceae bacterium | reverse complement strand
TTTAGCCAATAGCTAACAGCTAGCAGCCAATAGCTAATAGCCACTAGCTAATTACGGCAATATAACTCTATAATCAGTAGGTACCTGACCTTTACTTATTGCAGTAAGTTTTCCTTTCAGAAGTCGTTTGCGCAGTGGGTTGAGGTGGTCGATAAACAGTTTTCCTTCTATATGGTCGTACTCATGCTGAATAATGCGAGCACCAAATCCTTCGTATTGCTCCTCCACCTCTTCGAACTTCGCGTTCATATATCGAATGGTGATTTTTGATGGCCGTTTTACCTCTTCGCGTATCCCGGGCAGGCTTAAGCATCCTTCGGAATAGATAATCGGGTCGCCCTCTTCTTTAACTATCTTGGCATTGATAAATACTTTCTTGAATCCTTCAAGCTCGGGGTGATCATCTTTAAGTTCGTCGGCATCTATCACGAAAAGACGTATGGATTTGTTAATCTGCGGAGCCGCCAGGCCAATACCTTCCGATTTTTTCATGCTTTCGAACATGTCTGCTATAAGTGTATCTATCCCTTCATAGTCGGGAGTTATATCTTTTGCCACTTTTCTCAATGTGGGGTGGCCGTAAACTACTATTGGAAATATCATCTCTAATTTTTATTGTATTACTATCAAAAAACAAGCCATTACCTATTTTGTTGTTCAAGGTATGTTTGTAGTATTATTGTTGCACTTATTTGGTCTATCATTCCTTTATTGCGGCGGTCCGATTTTTTTACACCTCCGTCAATCATTGTTTGAAACGCAAGCTTTGATGTGAATCGCTCATCAACCCAAATAACAGGCATGTCGGGCATGCTGTTTTTTAGTCGGTTAACAAATGGGCGTATATATCTCATGCTCTCCGATTCCTCACCGTTAACCTGCTTGGGCAGCCCTATTACGATACTCTCAACCTCTTCCTGCTTTATGTAGTTGCTTATGAAGTCGAAAAGCTCATGAGTAGGCACAGTAGTGAGCCCGTTGGCTATTATTTTCAACGGGTCGGT
>CAZWOA010000261.1:0-1019 GCA_964635545.1 uncultured Marinilabiliaceae bacterium | reverse complement strand
GAATCCCGCCGGGATCACTTAAAAGCATCCTTAAAGCCTGGATAATCAAATGATTGTCCAGGCTTTTTGAGTTGTATAGAACCGTAGCTGCTCTCAATCAGTTGCTTTTAATACCGATTGGATATCCGTAATATACCAATTGCATTGGCATAAACGGCTATCACATCGGCATTATACGATAAAAATTTGATCTTAATAATAATTACGTTTGGTATAATACCTTAAAAAGAGCAAGAACTTGTTTCATTAAAAAAAATATATTAAAATTGTAGTAATGGTAAAATGTAGCTCAATTTAATAATCTATTCATTCTGTTAGAATTTTTATTAAAATAAGCACTATAAGTTATTATTAAATTGATAATCAATGTAAAAGCCTTTGATATTTAAAAACAATAAAGCATATCTATATGAACTCATTTATGAAAATAACATTGGGATTTATACTGGGTGTAGTTAGTACGTTGGGTGTATTGCGTTTCATTGGTAAAATACAAAATACTGAAGAATATCAATTAGGTACAGAAATTCGAACTCAAACATTAAAGAATTTGAAGAAATACTTGAATGAAATGAATGTAAATGAGGATGATTACAGAAATATCCAATCATTTGAATTAACTACCCCCAAAGGCATAGTAAAATTACATACTTCCATGTCAAAAGATTCTGTTAAAATTATAATGGGGCGTCCACAATCAACCGATATACATGATAATGGGATTGGGTCGATTAAGGAAACATGGAAGTATAAAGGAAGTAATAGATTATTTGAAGAATTTACACTTGAATTTGTCAATGGCAAATTGAAATCAGTTAGTCAAATAAAAGACCATTAAACACTTTGTGCAAAAGTAACCATTAATATGGTTTTCAGCAATAATTAAAAATCAATCAACCATGGAATATAAGGCATCACTGGATAATATTGCGAAAATTCTTACTGTAGGGGTGTTTGTTTTATTTGTTGTAATTGGTTGGCAGAGTGCAAAATCGCTATTAAGTGGTGATAATGATACT
>CAZWOA010000260.1:0-1034 GCA_964635545.1 uncultured Marinilabiliaceae bacterium | reverse complement strand
CAATGGCCATCGACTGGGTAAGATGCTATCAGCATAAAGACAATATGTAAATAATACGAAACGTAATTATTATTAAGATCAAAATTTAAGTTTATATAGTTAGTGAAAGGGGCAGGTTAGGAATTTTATTCTTAGCCTGCCTTTTTTAATTGTGGCGGTTAAAAATAGACTATATTTAGCATTATCACGGTGACAATCATATAGATAACTGTGAGTGGAAAACCGAAACGGAAGAAATCTTTAAAGGTATATCCACCGGGGCCATACACCATAAGGTTGGTTTGATAACCTATGGGAGTCATAAAGTTGGCTGCGGCAGCAAATGCCACCACAAGTGCAAAGGGCTCCGGATTAACAGCCAGCATCTTAGCTGCCGATATTGATATTGGGAATATTATTGCAACTGCCGCTTTATTGGTAATATAAGCCGCAAGCACGGTGGTGATGGCGTATATGCCCAGCAGAACGGCAATGGTGCCCATGGGGATAAATATTTTAACTACAAAAGTTGCTATCCAATCAGCCACGCCGGTCTTTATCATTGCTGTGCCCAACGCCAGCGATAGTGCAATAACTGCTGCAAGGCTATAGTCAATCCCTTTGGGTAAGTCCTTGGGTGATACTACGTTGAGTAGGGTTATAGTGACAAGCACAACCAATAGACCCATAAATAGCGGCACCAGATTGATAGCAGCCAGTAATATGGCTAAAAGTGTACCACCAAAGAGTGTGTAAACCTTGTAGTTCGACTGTTTGCGCAACTCCTGCACCCTCGATAGAAGGTAAAACTCCTGCTCGCCGGCTATCCTTTTGAAGAAGTTGTTTTCAACCAAAAGCAGCACCACATCACCGGCCCTAAGAATTACATCCTCAATATTCCCCGACATCGTTTCGCCATTGCGATGAATGCCAAGTGGAACAGCCTCGTATAGTGCCCTGAAATTAATTTTACCAATAGCTTTCGATACCAATGATGAATTATGTGAAATAACTACTTCAATAACCTGAGTATGACCAAGTTTCGACATCATGCC
>CAZWOA010000259.1:0-1050 GCA_964635545.1 uncultured Marinilabiliaceae bacterium | reverse complement strand
TCGAACTATTGCATTGTTTTATTATTTTTCATCCTACTTGGGTCTATATCGGCATGGAGTCAGGATAAGCCAGAAAAGAAGTTTTCATTTGAAATTGGAGTGAATCACTCTTTTGCTGCCCGAAAGGTTGAGGCTTTCGATAATGATTACGGTTTGCTTTTTTATCTGGAAGGGAGGCGCAAAATATCCCAGCCCTTAAGTGTAGCTCTACAGTTGGATTTATCAGAGTTTTATCGTGATAGTAAATATGGCGGTCCCTATACGTTTATTAGCTTGGGTGTTATACCAACTTTGTATTATGATTTTCAAATAGAAAGTAAGATAAAACCATTTGCCGGGATAGGAGCAGGTGTTGCCTTTAGCAATATAAAAGCTGTTTTCAACGATGGCTATGAAACCAACTTCTGTTTTATGCCAAGTGTGGGAGTTCGGGTTTTTAGGCATTTTACTGTTGCAGTTAACTATAAGTTGATTAACAAGAACTACTCGCACGCAAATGCACGGATAGGTTTTTACTTCTAACCCTTTATATCCCAGTGAACGACGTAAGCATTCCCCTTGGTGTTAGGGTTACTCCGTTTGGTGCCTCTTCGGGGCTTGGTTTTACAATAGAACTCGATAACATAATAGGCGATGATTACTATTTACGCCCTTCCATAGGTCTTAGCTATCAGTTTGGCAAATAATAATATTGAGCAATATTTTTGAGTTGCTCTATTAAGTACAAGGTTTAGTTATTTAATAGTTTGTAAAGTTCAGATATTCAACGGAATATCTGTGCTTTATATTATTGCTGCTAAGTTTTGTTGAGTTTAACGGTTGTTGATAGTTATTAAGGTGTGTAAGGGCGACGTATTAATTACCACGCCGCTTCAGCCCGTGGTTGTGCGGGTGGGGTGAGATGGCTTTAGCCAAAACACTCTTTTTTTGGACTAAAGTCCTTCTTTAGTAGGCGTTTAGCCACGGGCTGAAGCCCGTGGTAACAGATAGAACTTGTAAAGCTGTGGTATCTGTCAGCCAGGTTGTTGGTGTTGATTATTGCTGAATCTT
>CAZWOA010000258.1:0-1070 GCA_964635545.1 uncultured Marinilabiliaceae bacterium | reverse complement strand
AAACGAATAACCCACAATGCCACAGGATTGGGCAATTATGGGCGTTTTGTAGTAAATAGTCTGGCCGGCACATTCACCGATAATGAATATCTTCTTTATTCTCCTAAACCTGGCAAAGAGGCCAATATTAGGCAGCTGCTTGATAGTAATAACATAAAGTTCAGGTACCCTTCCGGATTTATATATACCAATTATCCATTACTTTGGAGAGTCTATTACCTCACCAAACGGCTTTTGCGCGACAAAGTTGATCTGTTTCATGGCCTTAGCAACGAACTTCCCATAAAAATTGAACGGAGCGGAATTCCTACAGTAGTTACAATTCACGATTTGATATTCAATCGTTACCCTGAGTATTTCAAACCTATAGATAGAAAGATTTACGATTTCAAATTTAACCGAGCATGTAAGTATGCCAATAAAATAGTGGCGGTAAGCGAACGAACAAAAAACGATATTATCAATTTCTACGGAATAAAAGAGTCGAAAATTGAGGTTGTTTATCAAGGATGCCACACCATGTTTAACACCAAAGTTTCTGACGAAACTAAAACAGAAGTAATAGCTCGTCACGGCATTACGCGCCCATTCATACTGTATGTGGGTAGCATCGAGCAGCGCAAAAATCTACTTCTTATAACCAAGGCGATGAAGCACTTGAGCCAAGATACAACATTGGTAGCAATAGGCAAACGTACTCCCTATACAACTGTTGTTGAGGATTATGTGAAGGAGAATAATCTTCTGGATAGAGTTAAAATCTTAACATCAGTAACTCATACCGATTTACCTGCCATCTACCAATCGGCATCAGTGTTTGTATATCCATCTTTCTTCGAAGGATTTGGAATTCCTATTCTTGAAGCACTTACATCGGGTGTGCCTGTCATTGCTGCCACAGGTTCGTGCCTAGAGGAAGCGGGAGGTGCCGATTCGCTTTACGTGGACCCGTTCAATGACCAGCAGTTGGCATCATACATAAGTGAGATTATAAACAACTCACAACTAGCCAATAACATGATAGTAAAGGGGTTGGAGTATGCAAAACGTTTTGACAAATCGATGCTGGC
>CAZWOA010000257.1:0-1093 GCA_964635545.1 uncultured Marinilabiliaceae bacterium | reverse complement strand
TTTTCTATTTTTTTATTTTATAAGGTTTAGTTATGTGTAGGCGGGTCAACGGACCCGCCTTTTTAATATGTTATACCAAATGTAATTATTATTAAGACCAAATTTTTATCGTATAATGCCGATGTGATAGCCGTTTATGCCAAAGTAATTGGTATATTACGGATATCCAATCGGTATTGTTTTTTTCTGATTATACAATCAATATAGTTTTATGGAAAACACCAATACCACCTCTTTTTATTTCAGAAATCAACAAATAATTGCTCTAAAGTGCTCGAAATTTTCAATGATAGTAATGAAATAATTCGTTAAGTTCGTTTTATGTCTTTAAAAGCATGATTAAAGTCATAAATAGCTTTGATTTTTATCATTAGTTAACAAATATAAGTGTAAATTAAATCTAATTTAACTAATTTGGTGCTAAATATTTATTGCTGATTATCTGATAGTTGCAGCGTGGCGTAGGCTAAGGAGTAAGAAAAAGTTGAAAAAAAATTTTCATTTTGATATAAAACAGTTGCTTTATATTAGAGTTTTACTAATTTTGAGACATGAGTTGAATATGACGCGTAAATATTCAACATACTTTAACTAAACCTCTACATTATGAAAGAACCTATACAGAGAATATCTTACCATATTATGCCTTATTTTATTGGAGGGTGCGAAAATAATTATCAACATACGAATTTTTTCACTTGCTGTTCATAAGACTGTTATGGCAGTATTTTTTATATTATATAACTTAAACCTTTATTTTTATGCGTAAACTATTAATGTTTTTAGCGTTGGTTGTTTTTGCAGGGTCGCAGGTTTTGTTGGCCCAAACAAAAACAATTAGCGGTAATATTACCGCAAAAGATGATGGTATGCCTCTTCCGGGCGTATCTATCGCTGTTAAAGGAACTACAACTGGTACCGTTACCGACGGTTCGGGAAGATACCAATTAACTGTTCCTGAAAATGCCGAAACTCTTGTAGTATCGTTTATTGGTATGCAAACTCAAGAGATTGCAATACTTGGTCGTTCATCAATCAATATTCAACTCGAAAGTGAGAATATTGGACTAGACGAGGTTATTGCTGTTGCTTA
>CAZWOA010000256.1:0-1098 GCA_964635545.1 uncultured Marinilabiliaceae bacterium | reverse complement strand
CAGCCGCTTATGGGCTATATACTATGAAAAAGGGTTCTGCTGACGGGCGACTACTTATTTGGCAAGTTACAACAGAGCTAATAAAAGAAAAACCATTGTTGGGCCAAGGAGTTTGTAGTTTTGATGCTAGATATATGGATGCACAGGCTGAATGGTTTTCTTCAGGGAAAGGCACGTCGGTTCAGGGCATGGTGGCAGGTTCACCGGAAGCTCCATTTAATGAACTGCTAAAGTTATGGCTTGAAAGAGGACTAATCGCTGTTTTGCTTGTTGCTGGCTTGCTATGCTTTGTTTTTGTCCCTGCAAAACAATCAAGCTCTAAGGAACAATCTGAGCTTATTAATTCCTTTCTACTGACTGCGTTTAAGGGAGCCTTAATCACTTTGTTGGTCTTTGGCTTATTTTCTTATCCCTTCGACCTGAGTCCCTTTGTCTTGATTCTGACAGCATTGTTAGCTGTGTTTGCTCATTTCAGTAAGACAGTATTAAATATCTCTTCTCAATATCCTAGGTGGTCAGTCCTTCCCATATTTTTTTTACTAATTGGTTCCACACTCTACATATATCCGCAGAGAAAAGAGTATTATCAAGCTTTAAGTGTGTGGCAGGAAGCAAAACAATTGTACAACTACAGGACATATAACACTTCGGTTAAAGCCTACAAAGAAGCATATCCGGTATTAAAGAATAATGGACTATTTCTGCAAATGTATGGAAAGGCGCTTAGTATGGACGAGCAGTATCTGAAAAGTAACGAAATACTGGCAGAAGCAAAGCACTACACGAACAGCCATATAATTCAAAATACACTTGGCGATAATTATAAAGCTTTGGGCGATTATGTTAAAGCGGAGGCGGCATATATCAAAAGTTCAGAGATGATTCCGTCCTTGCTATTGCCTAAATATTTGTTAGCTAAACTATATAATGATAGCGACCAAGAGCATAAAGCAAAACAGATAGCCGAAGAAATCCTTAACTGCGAAGTTAAAGTTGAATCCTCGGCAACAAGGGAGATAATGAATGAAATGAAGAAAATCAGTGAGCAGTAACCAATGAACAATCAGTAGTTAACAGAGAAGAAGTTTAGACTTTAGG
>CAZWOA010000255.1:0-1112 GCA_964635545.1 uncultured Marinilabiliaceae bacterium | reverse complement strand
GGTCTTGAAGAGTTCGTTCAGTTTATCGACGAATCGCGCGAAAAGCTTATTGATGATGTAATCTATATTTCAACCGTAAGGACAGAGGTGCCAGTTGAAATTGCGATTCTTTATAACACTTCGTTTACCGAAAATATTTACAGCTACGTAAATAATATCAATACCATCGAAGGTGGTACCCACTTAACAGGTTTCCGCCGTGGATTGACACGTACTCTTAAGGCGTGGGCAGATAAGTCGGGTTTACTATCAAAAATGAAATTTGATATTAATGGTGATGACTTCCGTGAAGGGTTAACAGCCATTATTTCGGTTAAGGTGATGGAGCCTCAGTTTGAAGGACAAACTAAAACCAAACTGGGTAACAGTGAGGTGAGTCTTGCCGTTGACCAGGCTGTGAGCACAATGCTTGGTAACTATCTTGAGGAAAATCCTAAAGCTGCTAAAGATATTGTAAATAAGGTTATTCTTGCTGCCACTGCCCGTCATGCTGCCCGCCAGGCGCGCGAGCTTGTGCAACGTAAAAGTGTGCTAAGTGGTGGAGGATTGCCCGGTAAACTTGCCGACTGCTCCGATAAAGACCCCGTAAAATGTGAGGTGTTCCTGGTGGAGGGCGACTCGGCGGGTGGAACCGCTAAACAAGGACGTGACCGTCGTTTTCAGGCTATTCTTCCTTTGAGGGGTAAAATTCTTAATGTTGAAAAAGCTTTACAACATCGTGTGTTTGAGAGTGATGAGATAAAAAATATTTATACGGCACTTGGAGTTACCATAGGTACCGAAGAGGATAGTAAAGCATTGAACCTCGAGAAGTTGAGATACCATAAGGTTGTGATTATGACGGATGCCGACGTGGACGGTAGCCACATTGCAACTCTTATTATGACTTTCTTTTTCCGATATATGAAAGAGCTTATTCAGGATGGGCACCTTTATATTGCAACTCCTCCTTTGTACCTATGTAAAAAAGGTAATAAGCAGGCCTACTGCTGGAATGAGGAAGAACGTCAGGCTTTTGTAGATGAGTATAGCGGTGGGCGCGAGGATAGTGTTCACGTTCAGCGTTATAAAGGTCTTGGAGAGATGAACGCCGAGCAGCTTTGGGATACTAC
>CAZWOA010000254.1:0-1139 GCA_964635545.1 uncultured Marinilabiliaceae bacterium | reverse complement strand
TGCAGCAATGGCACTCCATTTTGGTGCTCTTCCTACCGAACTTGACCCCGAGCAGGTAAAGGATTACCTTTTCGAACTTCAACAGCGGAGCAAAACCCCTTCGCAAACCTATTTCAAACATACAGTTTATGGACTTCGCTTCTTGCTAAAAACAGAGGGCTTGCCCTATACGCATCTTCATCTGCCTTCTATATCTCGACCTAAAACGCTTCCTGTAATACTCAGTCGCAAGGAGATATGGGCAATGCTCACCAAAGCCCATTTGTTAAAACACAGATTGCTGGTTGGATTGCTTTATGGTTGCGGATTGAGATGCATGGAGGTGCGTAATATAGAGCTTAAACATCTTGATTTTGACCGCCGTCTGCTTCATGTTGTACAGAGCAAAGGCAATAAAGACAGATATGTGCCACTTTCAGAACATCTTATTCGTGGTATCAGAAAATTTATTGCTATAGAACATCCTGAAAAACACCTCTTTGAAGGAACAGGCAATCCCGAAGGCAAAGGATTTGACGGCCGATATAGCCAGAAAGGGGTTCAATGGGCAGTTAAAACCGTAGCACGCCAGGCAGGCATCATTAAAGACGTTCATACGCACACACTGCGGCATACTTATGCAACTCATCTTCTTGAGGATGGAGTTAATATACTTATGGTACAAAAACTACTGGGACATGCCAATATTGATAGCACAATGGTTTATCTGCATGTTTGCCAGACTCCCGATCAACTCCCTCTAAGTCCGTTGGATAAGGTGTTTACGTTATGCGCCCGCTCTGCGAAGTAAGCTCTGTAATAGAGCAGGTTAATTTAAGTAAACTCACTCTTACTGCCCATCAGCAAAAAACACTAAGAGCCATAAGCCTCTGCCGTACATCTGCTCTTGGAGGTCATGTTGATGCATGTGACGAGTGCGGCTCAATAGTGGTTAGCTATAACAGCTGTAGAAACAGGCAC
Source organism: uncultured Marinilabiliaceae bacterium (assembly GCA_964635545.1). Taxonomy (GTDB): domain Bacteria; phylum Bacteroidota; class Bacteroidia; order Bacteroidales; family Marinilabiliaceae; genus JAGPIS01. Next base: position 179 of record CAZWOA010000254.1, on the reverse strand, counting down.
TGCCCAAAATGTCAGGGGCATAAGCGTATAGAGTGGATACATAAGAGAGAAAGGGATTTGCTTCCATGTACCTATTACCATGTTGTTTTTACGCTCCCTGTCATGCTTAACAACCTTGCGTTGCGCAGCCCCGAACTTGTGTATAATACCCTTTTTGAAGCATCATGGGCCACGTTGAA
>CAZWOA010000253.1:0-1141 GCA_964635545.1 uncultured Marinilabiliaceae bacterium | reverse complement strand
TTCCCCGCAGGGGATATATCATAAGTAACCGTATGCAAGCGAAGCGCAGCTTACGGATATAGACTAATTGGGTGATAAGCCCCGCATGGGGTGAGATTATATATTGACTGCAAAAACTAACCTGTTTTGTATAAGATGCCACTCCTGCGGATTTTTTTTGCAGCATGATACTTTAATGCTACAAAGATTTCGCACCTACGGCGCTGAATTAAGCTGCTGAACCATTAAGGAAGATATGAACCTAACAATCAAGTAAATAAACCTTAACTATCTTAATGGTGAAAAAATTATCAAACATTTAATCTCGTGATGCTTTTGTGCTGCCCTTCCGGGCAGAAGTTCGTGTGGTGTGTACCGCGGGCTATCGCCCACGGTTATTCATGGTACGGCTCTCCGAGCCGATGTGCATGACTTAAACGTGTATTTCTTAATTTCCTGAATGGTGAAAAAATCTGCGTTGTCAGCGTTGTCAGCGGGAAACAATCACTCGTGTAAATGCGTGCTTATTCGTTGATCAAAAACATTGTTCTGCCACTTTTTTGTTGCTTTTGGCTCCATCTTTAAATTCCGTTCGTCAAAGAAAAACGAGCGTTCGTCAAAGCCGAGAAAATTTATCTATATCTTTATGTATTGAAAATCAGCGACTTGCATTATATTATGCAAACGCTTGCCTTTAGGAGTGTTTCTTTTTTAAAAAATTTACTTACATTTGTATCGTTCTCAAAATATTTGAGTTTAATTAACCTATCAACCCTATTGTGGAAAATCGAACAAACCTCAGCAACGGCTGAGGTTTTTCCCTTTTAAAGAATAGAGGCCACAGCCATCAACTCCGCACGCTATAGCATACACAACATATGTCTCATTAGTATTTTTTAATACTTATTAAGATTTTTATTTGTAACCAAAAATATTATTTTAACGTACACACAGTCGAAAGCAAAATCATTTAGATTATAAAATTTAATGCAACCGTTTGCAGGATGCTATATGTTAACTAATTTGATTTAAAACTGTTTTTTTTGAGACTATTAAGACGTGAAGATACTTTGTTTAATAACCTGGTAATACTAAAGCCAAATATGAAAAATATATACCTAATATTAATACTGCTATCTATGGCAGTGGGCGTGAATGCGCA
>CAZWOA010000252.1:0-1144 GCA_964635545.1 uncultured Marinilabiliaceae bacterium | reverse complement strand
AAATTTTGTGTTTATGAAAAACTTAGATTTGAACAACTACGGTGTTCTGGAAATGAATCAACAGGAAAAAGTTGATTTTAATGGAGGATTTAATGACAGACCATTGGGAAGAGGAGATTATGGAAGTCAAGGAACCGGAGGGTCATCTTCATCAGGATCTTCAAACACGTCAACTAAATCTTCGACAGAAGACCTTGCTTGGTTTATTTTCTGGTTTTCTATCCTTACTTCATGAGTTTTAATTGATTAATCACGGGAGTGGTGCATTTCCACTCCTAATTAATATATAGTAAATAAAATAGGTTTCGTAATGATTAAAGATATTTTGTCGTTTCTTGCTAATCCATTTACTAATAATAATACCTCCATTAGTATGTCATTAATTGTTTTTTTGAAAACTATAGTGCTTTATGTTGTGTTTGTTGTTGTTTGGGGATTAGTAAAATATATCTTATCAAAGTTTGGATTTTCAGATGGTGGACTTTCTATTAATATGCTATTATATGAGAATTCATTGCAATTATTAGAACTTAAAGGAGTCGTTGTTTTTATTAATTTGATAGTGATACTTATTCCTATTTGGGAAGAGATATCTTTTAGATTGCTTTTGTCTTTTAGGAAGTGGCACGTAATAATTAGCTCTGTCTCCACTATTGTTCTTATTAACTTTCTTTTTTTTCGTAATGTTATATATGCAGGAGTTTTACTTGCTTGTTTGTTGCTTGTAATTGCAGTCACGCAAAGAACTATTACCCCCAAAGTAATTGATAAGTTTCAAAAGCAATATGGATTGAGTTTATTTTATTTAATGCCGTTTTTTTTTGCCTTATGTCATTTAAAACAACTTTGTCCGTTACGGTCTACCCTTATTGTGGAATATATTATGTACCTAATACCACTTGTGGTATTTGGATATTTTAGTTCATATATTAGAATAAAAGTAGGATTTATATTTAGTGTAGTATTTCATGTTATGCTAAATGGAGTAATGACTCTATTATTCATATTTTCAATACATAGTTAATCTATTCTATATGTTTGTTTTCGGAACGACTATTAATACTATTGGAAGATTATTTGACTTTAAGAAAGTGAATTAAACCACCACACTACTTTTTTATGAGAGTGGGGGCGATTATTTTTA
>CAZWOA010000251.1:0-1145 GCA_964635545.1 uncultured Marinilabiliaceae bacterium | reverse complement strand
TTAACACATCATTCACTCCGAGTAGTTTTTTTAGCCAGTTTTTCAAAAGAAAAAAGTTCCTTTCGAAAACGTAAAGTTTAATATTATGAAAATTCAAAAAGGTAACAGCCTTATGTAAGGTTACTCCATCTTTTTTTGAGTAGGAATCTAATTTATCACAACAGTTGGCTATGAGGGTGAAAATATTATAATCATCCAAAACCAAATCTCTACAATGGGTTAATACATCAATTTTTGATTGATAAACATCATCAGCAATAACCTTATCGATAGTTTCAAATGATTTTTCAAAATCATCTATATCAATAATCGTAACACCATCCTCCGGAAAATAGGATTCGACATTAGTGCAACCATAATAAATTGGGTAAGTTCCGGCAAGATAACAATCAGAAAGCTTTTCGGTCCAATAGTAATCAGACTGTGAGTTTTCAATTACAATATGGTACTTGTAGGGCGCAAGCACATCCCATTTATCCTTAAAGTCATTAATTCCACGGCCATATACATCAATCATATCGCCATATCTCTCTTTAAGTTTGGCTACAAAATCTATTCTTTTCTGATGCCCTTTCGAGAACGCTTTAGAACTGGTAATGACTGAAATAAGTTTAGTTTTATCGGGAAGGCTTTCTCTCTTTAACTTATCGTAGGTAATAGAATGAGTTCCATTATTATCAAATATTTTACCGATAAACCATGGAAGTGCAGGAGGTCCATAAACTACATTAGGGTGATTTACATTTAGTTGGCAACTATGGTATAGGCCAAATTGCTTTGCATACTTTGCCGGAAACTCAACAACGGTATAGGGTTCCGAAATCATAAGTATCGTATTTTTTTTAGATACTGCAAAAGCTTGGGTACCCTTTAAGTACTTATTTCTTACAACAATAAAATCGGGGTCGTCAACCTCATCATCAATATAGAATTTATACTTGCCACAATGCGACACTCCAGAACTACCAACAGTTTGGCGAAGCATGGAGTTACTATTCTTAGCAGTTATTAGCTTTACTTTAAAGTAACTCATTTTACGATTCCTTTATCGGTCCAAACTATTTTTTCACTCTTTACTCTATCCCTAATGGCTCTATTGTTCGAAAGATCTCTCTTATTACGGTAAGGACGCGAATGGTCGAGAT
>CAZWOA010000250.1:0-1146 GCA_964635545.1 uncultured Marinilabiliaceae bacterium | reverse complement strand
CAATGTCGTTTAGTTAACAGATATTTCATAATCGTTTGTAATTCATAGAGTATGGCTTCTTAGGTTTGGTGTTTCTCGGATTACTTCGTCCTGGTCTTATTATTTCTCTTGTATTCCATACTATCAAATCAAAAGCGTCTAAAGCTTGTCTGTATTTTCTATGAATAAATGTAGGAATTAGCATATCCATTGTTGTAGCAAGGGCATTGGTGCGATTGATTTTTTGATCGTGTTTCCGATCTTTGTCGGCTTGATATTCGGCAACCACTTTTTCTTCAATAGGATGCGCATACGCCGCACATAGAGTCATTAAAAACACTTTGGCGTGAAAGTCTTGCTTTACAGCCCTGGCGGTTTTGCCTGAGAAGTCCTCCAGCTCTATACGGCTCTTGAGCAATTTATAGGCCTCCTCCTCATTCCAACGATAATGGTATAGTTGCTCAAATTCTTCATGAAGATAAGTAGTGCTGTCTAAAAGAGAAGTGCAGAGTACTTCTTTTTCGCCATTTTCAAGCTCAACTTTGATGAGCCTACAAGTTATTTCAGTATCCAATATCTGTGGAAAATCCTTAAGCTTAGACCTGTCTTTTTTAGGCAAAGAAAAGGTTACAATCCGTTCCTTTTCAGAACTTTCCGTAAAGTCCTTTACCTTTAGCCACCAGTTTTCCTGTAAGCGTACGCAGAACTCAATACCCTTTGCTTTCATCAGAAATAATAGCCAAAAACAAGGATAACCTCTATCGAGAAGAAGCAAATCACCAGACTTAACGTAATCTAAATGTTGAAGAAGCAAATCTCTCTCACTTGCTGCGTAAGGTGCTATTTGTGAGTCAATGGTGATAAGATTCAGGGCATCGTAAAGCAAGGATCCCATCGCTAAAGAACGCAAACTATCTGCCTTGGGTCCAAACTTATGTACCCCAAACTCTTCTACTACACTGGGATGGTTGGGTAGAACCAATCTGGTTCCGTCAACAGACAACAGTCGCATATTGTGCCACACATAATACTCCGCACCTTCATAAAACGAGTTTACGGCAACCTCGTTCAGCCGTTTAAAAGCCCATGGATTCAATTTGGCTCTCGCTTGTGTAAAAGCTCCTTTGGTTACAGCTCTTATATTGAAGTCCTCTTTCATTACTTCTT
>CAZWOA010000249.1:0-1151 GCA_964635545.1 uncultured Marinilabiliaceae bacterium | reverse complement strand
CCCTCTCGTCACTTTTTTAACCTTTAATCATTAAAACTATGTACTACAACTCCCACATCCACACATTCACCGATCGTGATGTGCCAAACAACTTCTTACCAATAGGACTGGTAAGATTCATCCGGACAAAGTTCGGCTACAACATTACATCAGCAATATTGCACAACGCAATACCATGGAAGAACAACGATACCCTCGACCGGTATGCCCGCTTTTTGAGGACATCGCTTTACAAAACCCAGCAAAAGGTACTCGAGAGGTGTATGCCTTTCTACCCTGATAATACAAAATTTATTATCCTGCCTATGGACATGGCATATATGGGTGCAGGCAAAGTGCCAAGGCATTACACCGACCAGCTGGCGGAACTACACCTTCTCAAAAAGAAATATCCCGACCAGGTGATTCCATTTGTGCATATCGATCCCAGGCGTAAAGGAGTATTCAATATTCTGGTTCGTTGTGTCGAAGAATGGGGCTTTATGGGGGTAAAGCTCTACCCACCCCTCGGAGTATTTCCTTATGATGAGCGATTCGACCCGATTTACAGATATTGTGAAGAAAACAATCTTCCAATAATTACGCATTGTAGTCCGCGTAATCCTGTTCACTTTAAGGGAAGTCGCAAAAACCTTTTAGAATTATTGGGCAAATCGAAACATCACATACCCACTGAAGGAAAAAAAGTGAAAGAGCTTTGCGCCAATTTCACCCACCCGCTCAATTATATTGATGTGATAGAGCGATTCCCCAAACTGAAAATCTGTTTCGCCCATTTCGGCTCGCAGTATTATTGGGATAAATACATTCATCATCCGGAACAGGAGAATAACTGGGTGCGCATCATCCGCAATTTATGTATCCGGTACCCGAACTTCTATACCGATATATCATTCATAATGGCCGACACAAAATACTTCTCCCTAATGAAAGTATTTATGGCCGATGAGGTTTTAAGCAAGAAGATACTCTTCGGGTCCGATTATTACATGGTTGAGGTAGAGTCCAACGAACGACGCTTCGGCCTCGACCTGCGCGCCTACCTGGGTGAAGAGAACTTCCACAAAATCTCCGTCACCAACCCGGAGGCCTTCCTCTACAACCTCTGATTAACCAACAAAGCGTGCCACCCTCACGGGCAGGCACGCCTT
>CAZWOA010000248.1:0-1159 GCA_964635545.1 uncultured Marinilabiliaceae bacterium | reverse complement strand
CTACAACCTCTGATTAACCAACAAAGCGTGCCACCCTCACGGGCAGGCACGCCTTGGCTTTTCACGTCTCTATCGAAGAGTCAAACACTCCACAACTCAGGAACTTATTCTCCTTGCGCTTTCCCGCTTTGGCTCAACAAGTCCTGCGGTTCACCTCTGCGCCCTTCCGCTCTGGCGGAACAAGTCTTGCGTGAACCAATTAATTCTCACCACTCTCGCTCCCCTCGCCACTCTCGATACTTTTCATTCCTAATTCCTAATTCCTAATTCCAAATTCTTTTTAATTCCTAATTTGCAATTCCTAATTCTTTCTCGCTCCCCTCGACACTCTCGAAACTTTTATGGTCTCTTCAACTATTCAACCCTTAAACCCTTTAACTCTAACTCCCCTCTCGATACTTAAGATTTCATGGAGTGAGGGTGAATCCCGATTCTATGACTTTCATTATCTTCTTTGAAACCAAAGGAAATTATTCTAAATTTGTAATAGGATTAAAGCCTGAAAAACATGTTTAGCACTATTGAGATAGACCGGAAAAACCTGACCATTATGGGGGTGAAATTTGATGACTTAAAAACATTGGAGACCACAGCAAATGCATTGGGAAGCAATATGTTTGAAGGCTTCAGGCCAACACCCGCAGGAATTGAAATAATCAGAGATTATGTAACAGGTAAAATATCTTTAAGTGATGTAGTAGCAATGGCCAAACAAAAAGCCTATGCCTGATTCCTACAGATATATCGATCCCGATTATACCTATTCCGATCCCCAAACAGGAATATTAAGGAATTTACTTGGAATTACAGACAAAGACGAATTGATTTTTGTTGAAAGCAGTGCTGTTACAAAACGTTTAAGTGAGCTTTCCGAAAAACCCATAAAAATTAAAGGAATTGAAAGCCTCTTTGAAATTCACAAACATCTTTTTCAGGATATATATGAGTGGGCAGGTCAAAAAAGGAAAGTTGAAATAAGCAAAGGAGGTAAACAGTTTTTCCCTACAAATCATTTTGACAACGCGTTCCGGTATATTGATTCCTTAATTACCCAATACAAAGAAATTTCCCGCAACGATAAAAAACAATTGGCCGGAAAATTAGCATCGATTCAGAGCCAAAATTTAGTCATTGGAAATTAAGTCTTTACAAAGTGCTG
>CAZWOA010000247.1:0-1184 GCA_964635545.1 uncultured Marinilabiliaceae bacterium | reverse complement strand
ACACACGGGTGTAGCTCAGTTGGTAGAGCACTGGTCTCCAAAACCAGGTGTCGGGAGTTCGAGTCTCTCCTCCCGTGCAAGCACCGGAGAGGTGCAGGAGTGGTTGAACTGGCACGCCTGGAAAGCGTGTAAACCTCAAAAGGGTTTCGGGGGTTCGAATCCCCCTCTCTCCGCGAGTTGTACTGGACTACAAAGCATAAAAGCCTATAAATCAATGATTTATAGGCTTTTCTATTTTTATTAATCGTACAAAAAAACGCATTTAAAGCCTCAAAAACATACAGTTTTGTGCCTAAATCGTTACCCTTTTTTAAAACCACGGTAAAATCCAACTCGCACTTCTGCACGGAACGGCAGCACATTATTTCTTTTGTCCACGAAAAGCACAAAGTACACGAAATGAGAAAGCCGCCGCTGTCCTGCTCACCTAAGAACTATCACTCCGTTACGCTGGAACGAAATAAACTCGGTTCAGGGTGGAAAATGGCATTTCAAATGCCTGACCATCAACCCCTCGTTTTAAACAAGGAGTATATTCCTGAACCTCAAACAGTATTTCGTTTTTCTCAGCTCCACTACGAGATAGTTCTAAGGCTCGCCGACAAGGCGGGAAGTCGCAGTTTCCGATGAAACTTTTAGACTTGGATTATTAGATTGTAATTTAAGCGGACACGAGCAAAATTTGTTGAGGAACACAATAGAAATTTACTTATACAATATTACAAAAATATTAATATATTCTGGGATAATATACACTTACTTTTGTTTTTGTTTTTGAATTTTTTTCTTGTTCATACCTAATAGCATCTTGAATAAAGTAAACATTTTCTGTTAATTCGGGTCGTTGATATGCGGCTATCCTTTTATACTCAAATTTTGTCGTGTCATCGTTGGCTGTTTGAAAGTAACCGTCTCCCGAAAGGATACTTACTTTGCCATTTTCATCAAATTTTAAATAACCCGAAAAACCATCATTTATCCCTGAATACTCCGCCCATATCATAGTACTATCCTTACTAACTTCATTATAATAAAAAATGGTCTTTGTATTCTTATCAACTCTTTTAATTACTGTATCTTTATAACAATAGACGATTTCCTCTTTAGAATCACAAGATATAAAGATAATAAGCAACACTATTGCAACGACTATTTTTCTATTCATATCATTAGTGATTTTTTAT
>CAZWOA010000246.1:0-1221 GCA_964635545.1 uncultured Marinilabiliaceae bacterium | reverse complement strand
CCATGGCAAAGCAAAAATTTGATCGCTCCAAGCCGCACGTAAACATCGGAACGATCGGTCACGTGGACCACGGCAAGACGACCCTGACAGCAGCGATTACGATGGTGCTGTCGAAGGCCGGCGGCGCAATGGCGATGAAGTACGATGAAATCGACAAGGCGCCCGAAGAGAAGGCCCGCGGGATCACGATCAACACTTCTCACGTCGAGTATCAGACGGAAACGCGTCACTACGCGCACGTGGACTGCCCCGGTCACGCTGACTATGTAAAGAACATGATCACCGGAGCGGCGCAGATGGACGGCGCAATCCTGCTGGTATCGGCGCCCGACGGCCCTATGCCCCAGACCCGCGAGCACATCCTGCTGGCACGCCAGGTTGGCGTTCCTTATATCGTTGTGTTCATGAACAAGACGGACCTGATGGACGATCCAGAGCTTCTGGAACTGGTAGAGATGGAAGTGCGTGAGCTGCTGAGCAGCTACGATTTCCCCGGCGATGACATTCCGATCATCAAAGGCTCGGCGCTGAAGGCCCTTGAGTGGGTGCAGACCCATGATGAGGATCCTCACACAGCGCCTGAATGCGCCTGCATCTATGACCTGATGGACGCGGTTGACAATTATATTCCCACGCCTGAGCGCGCGGTGGATCGCCCCTTCCTGATGCCGGTTGAAGACGTCTTCTCGATCACCGGACGCGGTACCGTCGCGACGGGCCGTGTGGAGCGTGGAACGATCAAACTGAATGATACGGTTGAACTGGTTGGCCTGATGGAGAAGTCCCGCAGCCTTGTTGTGACCGGCGTTGAAATGTTCCATAAGCTGCTGGATCAGGCGGAAGCCGGTGACAACGTAGGCCTTCTGCTGCGTGGAATCCAGAGAACAGAGATTGAGCGCGGCCAGGTTCTTGCGAAGCCCGGTTCGATCAAGCCGCATACCCACTTCTACAGCGAAGTGTATGTACTGACCAAGGACGAGGGCGGCCGTCACACGCCTTTCTTCAACGGCTATCGTCCTCAGTTCTACTTCCGCACGACGGACGTGACCGGCAGCATCAAGATGCCCGAGGGCATTGAGATGGTGATGCCGGGTGACAACGTACAGATGGAAGTGAAGCTGATCACGCCCATCGCGATAGAGCAAGGCCTTCGTTTCGCCATCCGTGAGGGCGGGCATACGGTTGGTTCCGGCGCTGTCGCCAGGGTTATCGAAGAATAAT
>CAZWOA010000245.1:0-1235 GCA_964635545.1 uncultured Marinilabiliaceae bacterium | reverse complement strand
CTTTATTTTCGCAAATTATTTCACTTATTGACCGTTCATCTTTCAATCGATTGGTCAAAAAACACAACAGCAACAAGCACCAAAAAGGCTATGACAGTTGGACACATCTGGTGGCAATGCTTTTCTGTCAGTTTGCCAAGAGCCAGTCTGTTCGGGATATAAGCAATGGACTACGTTCGGCAACAGGCAACCTTAACCATCTTGGAGTACAAAGTGCACCTTCAAAGTCCAGTGTGAGTTATCAGAATAAAAACAGGAGCTGGGAACTGTTTCGTGATTTTTATTATTTGTTGCTACAACGTTTAGGACAGCAGGCTGGATTTAAGCAGACCAAATTTAAAATCAAGAGCAAAATCTTTCTTTTGGATAGCACCACTATAAGTCTTTGTCTTTCGGTGTTTGATTGGGCAAAATACAAAACGGCTAAAGGTGCTGTAAAAATGCACACATTGCTTGATTATGACGGGAATCTACCTGCTTATGTGAATATCACAGACGGTAAAACAGCCGACAATAAAGGAGCTTACGACATCCCCTTAATCAAACAAAGTGTTATCGTAGCCGATAGATTTTACAATGATTTTCACCTGCTCAACGTTTGGGACAGCAACTCAGTGTTTTTTGTGATACGGCACAAAGAGAACCTGAAATTTGAAACCGTAAAAGAATTGGAACTTCCAGAAAACAGACATCAGCACCTGTTAAAGGATGAAATCATTACCCTGTCCAACGCAGAATCCAAAGAAAAATACAAAGGCAGACTAAGAAGAGTGAGTATCTGGAGCGAGGAACACCAATGCGTAATAGAACTCATTACCAACAACCTGAAATGGTGTGCCAATACCATCAGCGAGCTTTACAAAAGCCGTTGGCAGGTAGAGATTTTTTTTAGGGAAATCAAGCAGTTGCTGCATATTAAATCCTTTATAGGCACAAGTCCCAATGCTGTATGGATACAGATATGGACGGCTTTGATTACCATTCTTCTGCTCAAAGTTCTCAAATCAATGGCAAAATACAATTGGTATCTGTCCAATCTTATGGCATTCATCCGATTGAACCTATTTGTGAAAATAAATCTAAGACAGTGGCTCGATAAACCCTTTGAATCGCGTCCAAAACTGCACCAAAATCCAATACAGGGGGTTCTGTTCTAAAAAACAACAAAATATTGGCCGAAAATACTATCTTTACTACATCTGTCTTTCTAATGAAAATCGTTTAGGACAGTATTG
>CAZWOA010000244.1:0-1262 GCA_964635545.1 uncultured Marinilabiliaceae bacterium | reverse complement strand
ATTAATTTTGTGCAGGCCGTGCCTGCGCCCCGGTGGATGGAAATACCGATTGGATATCCGTAATATACTGATTGCATTGGCATAAACGGCTATCACATCGGTATTATACGATGAAATTATGGTATTAATAATAATTACGTTTCGTATAACTCGCAAGGTTGTCCATCGGGATATTTTGTAACGCTACGATTGTAAAAATAAACTTCGCCACTCTCATAATAAAGTAGTTTGGTGGTTATTTTAGTATTTGTTCAATTTTATGTCGTGTTTGTTCTTCTATATCCACGATTAAATCCTTAAACAAATTTCTATCAGAGATAAAATCAATCCTTTTATCTCTGACAAACGATAATGTATCGCAAAAATCAACTAATTCAAGGAGATCGTTCAATTCGTGTATTTCTAATTTATTTGTTGTTCAGAACCCTTTTTCTTAAATACATAATACGAATATAAAATAGGCTTAGTGTTAACATCGCAAATGCAAACACAAAGAAAAAGTATTGGGGTGAAAGCATCATTTTGTGTAAAGCAGGTAATGCTTTGGTCAGACTTCTAACCCATGAAATGGTCGATCCGTTTAGATAAAAATAAGAGAGTATATTGTTGAAAACAGCAAAAATGCTAAATAAAAAATGAAATATAAACAAAAAATGAAACAAAATACCTAAATATGCTATTCGCTTCTTTTCTAATTTGATTTTTTGGATATACGCATGAGAAAGAATGTCGCTTGTTCTTTTGACTCCCCCAATAACAGCCGCTACAAATAGGATTGAAATTAAAATAATGCAGACCCAGCCTAATGAAAGGGATAATATAAATGGATTGCCTTCGTATGTCAAATCCGGTGTGCTTATGTAGGTCGTAATAATGTCGCAAAACACTACAACGGGATATAGGTAAAGTAAAATGCAAGGCAGAACTCTTATTCTGCCCTGATTTTGATTAATGTTCTTATTTTTTTTAAAGCTCATTGGAGTTAGCGACCAATGTTATTTCCAGAGCCATGTCCAGCAGAGTTGCCGTTCCCGGTGCTGTCAACATCATTAGTCGTGTTTATACTATTGTTGTTACCAGTAACTACATTTACAGTACAGCTAGAAAGCAATAGTGCTACTCCAATGATTACTAAAGGTATAACACCTCCATCCATTTTCTCCATTTCCACAGCATTCATTTCTTGAACACCGTAGTTGTTCAAATCTAAGTTTTTCATAAACACAAAATTTAAAGTTAAAAAATTGATTAATTTTGTGCAG
>CAZWOA010000243.1:0-1268 GCA_964635545.1 uncultured Marinilabiliaceae bacterium | reverse complement strand
GTATACTTGTGCCTGTTGTAACTTGGGGTTTATCAGATTGAATACCGGAAGATGTTGTTACAGAATTATTTTCAATATCTGCAAAGCTATCGATCAAAGGTTTTGAATCGGGGTTGTCTGGAAGTGTTATTGGAAAAATTGCTGTTGGTACACTTATTGTATAATCTTCACCATATGTTGCGGTTATATCTATAGCTTTAAAGGTAACTTTGGCCTTGCCTTCAATACCGCCTTTTCTAACTATTGCAAATTCCACTGAGGAAAGATTTTCAGAAGTGTTCATGCTTCCTGCTAAAAACTCGAATAAACCGTTTGGATATTGAGTTTCATCTGCTGCCTTTCTCAATTCTTCTCTAAGCAGTGACTCATTTTGGTATTCTAAGTATGATGTATCCGCAAACGCTTGCAATGGTGACATGCTAAATATAATTTGAATTACCAATATCAATGATATGACTTTCTTATTAATTTTTTTCATTTAACCCTCCTTATTCAACATAAAATACCATAATTTTAAATATACTTGCTATTTTTATACTTCAGTTATATAATAGAAATAATTCCAAAGACTACAGTCTGCGACTACAGTCATAATAACACCACTGGTGTATTTTGTCAATATATGACGAAATGTTTTCTATGATATAATAGGAGAAATAAGATGGATAAAAAAGTTGGCAAACGTAAAGTACAAGCTGCCAAAACTAAAAACAATATTCTTGAAACTGCTAAAAAAATGATTCTTGAACATGGGTTTGATAACGTTAGTGTAGATTCTATCGTAGAAGAAGCAGGAGTTTCAAAAGGGGCTTTCTATGTTCATTTTGAATCCAAAGATATTCTGGCATCTCATATTATAAAAGATTATGTAAACGAAATTGATATGGACTACAAAGACTACCTAATAGGGCTTGAAGGTACAGTTTCAACCTACGAAGTTATTATTTTGATGGCTGAAAAAATAGCTGATGTTCTTGAAAATAAAATAGGCTATGACAATATGAGAGTGTTATATAAAGCTCATATATCAAAAACTGCAGACACATCTTCTACAACAAGTTATGACAGAGAACTTTACAAAATGTTCGAATATATTTTGAACAAAGGCTTAAGTACAAAAGAAATTCAACTAAATATGCCCGTTGATACTCTTGTACACCATCTGATTTTAGCCATGAGGGGAATTACTTTTGAATGGTGTATCAGATACCCGGATTTTGATTTGAAAAAACAATTTATAGAGCATTTTGAAATTTTATTGAATGGTG
>CAZWOA010000242.1:0-1273 GCA_964635545.1 uncultured Marinilabiliaceae bacterium | reverse complement strand
ATACTTGAGAAAAGCGGAAGAATGGTGCAGGAACAAACGGCTAATATGGATCCTGATATTGAGGCGACACTATAGGCAAGCCATTTTTTTGCATTGGCACCGAAATATTTTAGCACTGCTCCCTGACTTACAAAAATTGATATTACACCAGCGATGAAAAAGGCTGGTAATAAGCACAGTATCACGTGTTCCTGTGCATACCATTTTGCCAAATCAAGGGTAGCCGCTATGGCGGTTATAAAGGTCTCATTTCCAATAGGCAAAAAGAAAACTGCTGAAAATATCACAATAATCCAAAGAAGGATTTTGAACTCCCTTTTAGTATCCATAGTTCACTGTTTACAGACCTAAAGCCTGACGAACATCCGCTTCTGACGGAACTCGCCCTTTAATTTTTATCGCCTCGTCAACCACCACGGCTGGTGTGGACATGATATTGTATTTCATAATATCCATAATATCTTCCACCTTAGTAATGGTTGCCTGAATGCCCGATTCTGCAACAACTTTCTCAACTACTTCCTGTGTAGTTTTACACTTGGCACATCCTGTACCTAAAATTTTAATTTCCATGATTATTATTCTTTAAAAAAAAGTTAAGATGTAATAAACTCCAACAACGATAAATAGAGCAGCAATCACCCGCCTGAACCACTTTTCCAAGCCCTGTATATTGCTATAGAATTTGCCTATATTAGCCATGCTGTAGGCTAGTATCCATGCAATGATTATCACAGGAAGCCCTGTTGCAATTGAGAAAATTGGCGGTAATAAAAGACCTGACGGAGCAGCGATGGTCATGGGAATTAGAACGCCAAAGTAGATAACCCCGCTAAACGGGCAAAAAGCCAATGCAAATGCCACGCCCATGATAAAAGCATTCCAATAACCACCTTTCTGCTTCTCTTCATTCACTTTGGGTTTTAGTTTCTCAAATAGTGGAATGTTGAACTTCACAAGGTCCAACATCAAAATACCCGCAATGACCAATGCAACTCCAAGCCACGCTCCCCCGATACCTTGCAGTAGTTTGGCTATTTTAAATTGACTTGCTCCAAAGTAGAATACAAAACCTAACGTGGTGTAGCTGAACATTCGCCCCAGGGTATAAAAAACGCCGCTAAAAAGAACTTTTCTCTTTTCTGTAATATTTTTGCTGAGATATGCAGTAGCCGTAATGTTGGTTGCCAAAGGGCACGGACTAATGGCTGTCGTCAGACCCAATACAAACGCAGCCAACATGGGCAAGTCGTTTTTGTAGGCATCCGCTATT
>CAZWOA010000241.1:0-1280 GCA_964635545.1 uncultured Marinilabiliaceae bacterium | reverse complement strand
CGGGTATAGGGTGATGTGGTGGTAACTTCTACACCTGTGGTGGGATCTTGAATGCCTTTATTGTTAACAAAGAAACCAAATGAGTAGCCATTTTGGCCGTTTGTTTTCACCAGGTAGCTATAACCGGCGTTTGTCATCACATAAAAATCGGTGCTGAATGCATCTTCTTGGAAGTTTCCGGCAGCCACCGACCCGTTGAAGATATTGGTGTAAACACGGCCTGGTATCAATGTGGCAGGATCAGATGCACTTCCTACCGATGCATCAAAGGCGGCAATCATACCTTGTGAGTTGGTTGGCTGCGACCATTCATCGTTGGCCATCACATCCACACCATTTGTGTTGGTGCCGTGAGCAACAAAATCAACCTCCCAAATTCCCTCTTCCTCAGCAGTAACTACTCTCGTGTAGGGTGTGTAACCATTAGTTATCGATCCACGGTTTGGGCCATTGAGTTCCTGCGAACGGCTGGCGATAAAACCTACAGTGGTGCTTGCTCCCGATGTGTAGCTATTGCTGTTGGGAGTGCGCAAATTAATGGTGCCGGTAGTTGTGGCCACCAAGCCTTGCACGCTCGATCCCACATAAATTGTTTCACCGGCCTTTAGGTACACTTTTACTGTTCCCGATGTGGGGAATACGTTAAATAGTGCTACGTTTCCGGGTATTGATGCACGGCTTAATAAATAAGCACGCTTACTGGTAGAACCATTCGGATACATATCCCTACTACCATCAGCGAATGCTTGCACTGATGCGAAAAGGAATAATAAACCTAATAGAAGTAGGTTTTTTCGATAAAAGTAAAATTTACCAACCATACATGTTGCTCTTTTAATCATAGATTGTTCAAAAAATAACTCGAGTTTTGATATATTTAAGTATTCCTATATCAACCGTAAAATATGCTGTAATACTCTGTTTTAAGTGTTTGGGTTGCGTTTAAAGACTTATAAGTCTTGTTTTGTTTCAGTGATTTGATGAGTGCAGTAAATAGTGTGACTAAATCGTTGATTGTACTGATGATTTGCACATTGGTTTTAATGAAAGTTTAAACGAAAATAAGCCTGCTTCATTACGAAGCAGGCCTATTCCATTCAATCAAAAATAATAAACCTAACGTTCAAACTAATTATTTCTCTTAACTATCTTTTTTGATGTAACCGTGCCGTTATCATATTTTGTTATCTCAACGTATATTCCGCCGGGAAGAACTTCAAATTTATTTCCCAAGCTTAAACCACCTATGTTGTAATACTCTACCGATACCACGTTGGCAT
>CAZWOA010000240.1:0-1300 GCA_964635545.1 uncultured Marinilabiliaceae bacterium | reverse complement strand
CATCGATTCAGAGCCAAAATTTAGTCATTGGAAATTAAGTCTTTACAAAGTGCTGAATTAAAAACTTTTCCGGCTATCTTTGTGACTGAGAGACAATAGGGCTAAAGAGCCCAAGGTACTGATTTTCAGTATAATGTTCTCTCATGTTTATTATGTTTAAAATGCCCGGTTGATCGTTATTTTCCGGGCTTTTGTTTATCCAAAATTACCATTTAATTATCTGATTTCCAAATAATTATTCGTTTTTATCATCACTATTTCATAGAGAGAACCAAGTAAAAAGCTGACGGCCCATGAAAAGGGCAAAATTCTGTCTTACCAGATTCAAAAAACTATCAACCAACGCTTTCCGCATATTTATAGGCTCATCGACAATTTTGATGATGACAGGAAGCGATTAACTTACTCTATGGGAGAAATAGTAATGGCCGGATTGTTTATGTACATATTTAAGGAGACCTCGCGTAATGCGTACACAAACGATAGAAGCGATGCTGTTTTTACCAAGAATTATTACCGTCAATTCAAGAAACGATTGCCGCATCCAGATACTATCGATAGGGTTATGCGGAAATTACCTCCGGATATAATTGAAGAACTTAAAATGCAATTGGTTAGTAACCTGTTTGACCAGAAAGTTCTGCGCAAATACCGCTTTAAGAACAAGTATTATTTTGTGGCCGTAGATGCTACCGGTATCCATTCGTTCGACCATAAGCATTGCGATAAATGTTTGACCAAAACATCAAAAAACGGAGTGACAACATGGTTTCATTATGTACTTGAGGCTAAGATAATAACATCGTCAGGACTGGCTATATCGCTGGCATCAGAATTTATAGAAAATGATCCTGAGCGAAATTTCGATAAGCAGGATTGTGAACTGAAGGCCTTTGTGCGACTGGCCCAAAAGATAAAAAAACGATTTCCGCGCCTTCCCATCTGTATTCTTGCCGATGGACTTTATCCCAATCAAACTGTTTTTAATATATGTCATTCTAATAAGTGGTTGTTTATCATTACATTAAAAGATGATTCATTAGATAGTTTTCAGGAAGAGGTCGAACTGTTAAATGGTTGCAAAAAAAGCACTGACATAGCTCGTAGAAACAAAACCCATAACATAACACTGTTCTGTAAGTATATAAATAGCATTGATTATAAGGATGTTAACTATTCATGGGTTTCATGCGAAGAGATAAAAACCAACATTGAAACAAAAGAAAAGGCCCACCAACAGTTTATATATATAACCAACATTGAACAGACATCTGAAAACGTCATTCATACCATAGACGCT
>CAZWOA010000239.1:0-1341 GCA_964635545.1 uncultured Marinilabiliaceae bacterium | reverse complement strand
ATAAAAGTAGCTATTATGACACATAATCACTATATTAATAAGTTATTTATGGCGGCAATCATAGCAATTATTGCTATTGCCGGCATAGAAGCTAAAGCACAACCATATTCATCAAAAACTATGAATATAGATTCACTTATTGCCCGGATGACCCTTGAGGAGAAGATAGGACAGCTCAATCTTATCAACGGATTTGGTGATGCCACCGGGCCTGAGCACCTAACCGGCGATGCCGCCCTGAAGTATAACATGCTGAAAACCGGACAGGTGGGCGCAATGCTCAACATCATGGATGCCCAAGAGGCCAAAACACTTCAGGAGATAGCGGTGAAACAGTCGAGACTGGGCATTCCGTTACTTTTTGGTTTTGATGTGATACACGGATTCAAAACCATATTCCCCATTCCGCTCGGCGAAGCGGCCAGCTGGGATTTGAAGGCTGTGGAGAAATCGGCACGCATATCGGCCATAGAAGCAACATCGGCCGGTATCAACTGGACCTTTGCTCCCATGGTTGACATCACGCGCGATGCACGCTGGGGGCGTATCATGGAAGGCAGCGGTGAAGACCCATACCTGGGAGCCCTGATGGGTGCAGCAAGGGTTAAAGGTTTTCAGGGCGATAACCTGGCCGACCGACATACACTTGCCGCCTGCGTGAAGCACTTTGCCGCTTATGGTTTTGCCGAATCAGGCCGCGATTACAACACTGTGGATATCAGTAGATCAACACTTTACAACTTCGTGCTTCCGCCATTTAAAGCCACTATTGATGCAGGGGTTAGAACGGTGATGAACTCATTCAATATTTTTGAGGGAGTACCAGCCACCGGCAATAGTTTCCTGCAATGCGATATATTGAAGGGCGACTGGGCATTCGACGGCTTTGTGGTATCCGACTGGGCATCGGTGGCCGAGATGATTCCCCACGACTATGCAACCGACCTTAAAGATGCTGCACAGAAGGCACTTACAGCAGGCAGCGACATGGATATGGAGTCGTATGCCTATGTAAATCATCTGAAAGAATTGGTTGAAACCGGCAAGATTGACATCAAACATATCAACGATGCGGTGCGCCGAATACTGCTGGTTAAACAAGAACTGGGTCTATTCGACAATCCGTATCTCTATTGTAGCGATGATGCCGAAAAAACCAAACTCTATGCTGCAGAACACGCAGAGGCAGCTCTCGATGTGGCAAAACGCTCGTTTGTACTTCTGAAAAATGAAAAATCGTTACTTCCGCTTCCCAAAAAAGACAAGAAAATTGCAGTAATAGGCTCATTGGCAGCCGATAAGAACAGTCCGCTTGGTAGCTGGCGCATTGCTTCGGATGAT
>CAZWOA010000238.1:0-1354 GCA_964635545.1 uncultured Marinilabiliaceae bacterium | reverse complement strand
TTGTTATCTTTAATTGTCTCATATCTGTTGCAAAATTCGCGCAAAGTTACTGAAAAAAATCATATTTGGCAACCGAAAAATTGTGTAAACAGGCTATTCATCCAGATTAATTGCATAATAGGCTACCCGACCGTTGGGGTAAATCCCCGTAAGGAAAAGTCCTTCGCTGGCCATCGCAACAATTCTTTCAAAATCCTGAACGCTACTAACGGGCATTCTGTTGGCTTTAGTAATTACAAAACCACTCTGAACGCCATTTTGTTTTAGCTTGCCATCATTAAGTTTTACAATTTTCAAGCCATAGTTGATTTTTAAAGATTTTTTATCATTTTCACCAACTGGCTCAAAAACAGCTCCCAACACCTTATTTTTGTCAGATGCCTTAACAATTTCGGTTGTTCCACGAATACTACGTAAGGTGACCACAAAATGTTTCACTTTTCCCGATCTAATTGCATCTATTTTTACTTTATCACCCGGGCGCATCCTTCCAATCTTCTCTTGAAGCTGCGGAACGGTTGCCACCTCCTCATTATTAACCGATATTATAACGTCGCCTTCCTGCATACCGGCCTCTTTAGCGCCACCACCATCGGATACTGATGCTACAAAAACGCCTTCATTACGGTTAATATTGTATTTATCACGTATATCTTTACTTATTTCTGTGATACTAACGCCCAAAAGACCGCGCTGCACCTCACCAAACATCTTCAGGTCATCAGCTATTTTACGTGCTATATTGGCCGGCACAGCAAACGAGTATCCTGCATATGATCCTGTGCGGGAGGCGATTGCGGTGTTTATACCTATCAGTTGTCCGGCGGTATTAACCAATGCTCCACCACTATTGCCGGGATTAACGGCTGCATCGGTTTGAATGAACGACTCAATGCCCATATTACTTCCGGAGTTGGCAAGAATACCGATATTACGCGACTTGGCACTTACAATACCTGCTGTTACGGTACTGGTTAGGTTAAACGGATTACCCACTGCAAGCACCCACTCACCCACTTTTATCTGGTCGGAATCGCCAAAGGTGAGGAAAAGAAGCCCGGAAGCATCAATCTTCAGCAGTGCGATATCGGTTGTGGGGTCTGCACCTATGAGCGACGCCTTGAAACTACGCCTGTCATTTAGCACCACCTCAATCTCACCGGCACCATCAATAACATGGTTATTTGTAACGATATAACCATCGGAACTGATAATAACTCCCGAACCGGACCCCATAACGGGCTGTTGTTGCTGAAAACCACGCGGTCCGAAGAAAAACTCATAAAGCGGATTATCAGGATATTGACGTTGTGATGTACTCACTGTTTTAACGTGCACCACAGCATTTATACTC
>CAZWOA010000237.1:0-1417 GCA_964635545.1 uncultured Marinilabiliaceae bacterium | reverse complement strand
CCTACAACGTCATCCTAATAATTTCGCCGGTGATGTCGTTAACTATAATAGTATCATTATTGAACGAGAAAGGTTGCGGAGCAACAAACTGTATTTTACTTCCTCCCAGCACGTCAATCTGGTTGAATCGTCCATAGCGCCCCTCTTTATAAAGACCGTTAAAATGCCAGTCGAACGAGCCACTCTTCAGTATCAGTTTACCCACATGGCCGGTAGCAGTAACATAAGCAAATTGACCAAAAATAACCGGGCACGACAGCACGTTACCTTCAATATTAGTACTCCACACAGTGGTGCGACTATCGAGTGATATACGTTGGGCAGTGCTATACCCTTCAGGATTACCAAGATAGGAGTAAAACACAAAGAAATCGCGACCGCGCTGAATATAATATAGTACTCCGATAGTCTTTTTAGTTCCCAAGCTGAAATAGACATCCCCGTTCTGGTCGAGCACATCGCCCATGGGAGTCAGCCGCAGACGCACATCATCAACATAGATGAGCATCGTATCGGCATAGAGCGAAGTGAGATAGCGCGCTTCATGGGCATTAATGCTGTTGGACGGCTGCTTCAGAGGGATAATGCCCGACACAACAGATTTTTGTTTATCGTAATTATTACGGCAGTAACAACCCGAAACAAACACAACTATAATAAGAGTCAGTATGTTAACATTTATTTTTTTATATACCACAAGCTATACTATTAGTGAACGTATGCGTTACGATAGCACAAAAATAATTATAAATATGAAATTTTAATCATTTATCGTTTCAAATCTATCATCATTTTTTGCGCCACATCAATAGCCACGCCATCATCGAGCAGTTGGCGCACCATCTCCAGCCCGAAGTCGAAGGAGGCACCGGCTCCATGGGCAGTTATGAACCGTCCCGACACAACCACAGGCTCATCAACCACTTCGGCCCCCTTCAAATGCTTGCCATAGCCTGGGTAGCTTGTTGCTTTTTGTCCTTTCAGAAGTCCAAACTCGCCCGGTATCATAGGTGCAGCACATATTGCAGTTACCCATTTCTGATGATTGGCAAATCGCACAACCATATCGCACACAGCCTTATTATTGAGCAGCTCTTTAGCTCCCGGACCGCCGGGAATCATAACCATATCGGCATCCTCAGCAATAAAATCGGACAGAAGTCCATCAGCAATAACAGTTACTGAGTGCGAACCGGTAACCTCCCTGCTATTCCCAACCGCCAGGGTAACAACTTCCACACCTGCACGCCGCAATATATCGATAGGCACTATGGCCTCACTCTCTTCAAAACTGTTGCCTAAAAGCACAAAAACCCTCTTATTCATAATTTCTGATTTTGTATTTGCAAAATGTTAATCAACACAAAATAGATATATAATTTAACAAAAGGAATATATAATTGTTTTAATTTTTTTT
>CAZWOA010000236.1:0-1450 GCA_964635545.1 uncultured Marinilabiliaceae bacterium | reverse complement strand
CAATAGTTGGACAAAAAGCGATTGACGCATATAAATATTTTTATAAAGATGATGGTAGCATACATCAAAAAGCTTTGCAACGAGATTATATATATTATGGTATTACACCCACAAAACAGCAAGGTCAGCTAAATAGGTCTGTTACTGAATATATTGGTTTTATTGAAGTTAATCCTCGTTCATATTTTAAGATTGCAGATCAAAAGGGCAGTAACTCAACAAATGATGATCCATATATATTACGTCCCTCCGTTACGCAAGAGAAAAGAACATTGTCGGAAGAGGAGTTGTTGGATAAAATGTGGACAAAAGGAGCCTATGACTTCAGATTTGAGGTTATTCAGTCTACAAAACAGGAACCATATATTATATATATTGCTGTTAAACCCAATGAATTATGGGATTTTAACATATCATATTCTAAAAAGCATAAAACATGGTTTAGACACTCTAAACATACTTATACGATTGATCCTAATAATTTCACATCAAAGAGATTTTATCTTAAAGAAGATAAACTTCCAATTGGTAGATGGGACCTTTCGCAAGAATCGATTAATCGGTATATAAATATTATTGAGGAGGATGAAAGTCTTGAAACTGAGATTACAAGAACCTACGAATCTGTTAGAATTAGCTCGTCTAAATTTAATGGTGATATTAAAATGTCACTTGGTATCGGAAAAGGAGGAAATGTTTCAGGAGGTTTATCAGGCGAGGATGTGAATTCTAATACTATTAAAGAGCAAAAAACATATATAATAAGACGCAAAGAGAAGTCAGATGATTTAGGAAGTATTCATATATATTTTTACGAGCCTGTTATTCACGGTGCAAATGGTTCATACTATGATGTCCACACCTATAATACGGGTCATGTGAAATTTGGTTTGTTTGTAAAATAAATGAGTAAACCTACTTCTAATTTTGTAGTAATAACCTTATTGTTAATTCTTATGCGCAATCTAATATTTATTTCTACTGCTCTCTTTGTATTAGTTGGTTTGTTCCAATCATGCTCCAAAGATGAGGTGTCTCTTAATGATAAAGAGAACTCTGTTAAGGTGGTTGTGGATGCCAACACAACTGATGTTCCAATATTTATAGAGGGTTTTCCAATAGGAGCGTATCCTATAAAAGTAAGAGGACATTGGGAAAATGAAGATAAAACTAAATTATTTGCTATACGATCAGCAGTTCGATGTGAAGACGAATCTGTATTGCTGACAATTAAAATTTTTGTTAATGGTAAGCTTCGTAAAAAGGAGGAAGGATATAGTGAAATCAATGCATGGGTTGATTTAAAATAAAAGTTTATGTTCCCTTTTACCCAAAAGTGCAGATATTAAAACGTAGTATCTGTGCTTTTTATAATACTATTGAAGTGCACTAGAGCATCAAATACTCTAAGAAGAAATGCTCTGTGAACCAAAAAATAAAGTTATGAAGA
>CAZWOA010000235.1:0-1490 GCA_964635545.1 uncultured Marinilabiliaceae bacterium | reverse complement strand
CCACTAATATTATTGAACCAATCCAAGATTCAGAGGTGACCTTTAGTTTTGCCATGATATTGTCCATTCCATAACCAACTTTAGCCTGTCCTATTTTACCCTCAATCGGATTCCGTTCACCTGGACTTACGTGATTTTGCACTGCCTCTTTTCTTGGTCTGCCCAACGGCTTGGCTCGTAGTTCTATATTGAGATTTTGCAGATAGCTTCGGTTTTCACGAGTGCAATATATCTTATCTGCCAATACTTTTGCAGGGTAATAACCGAAACGTTTTCTGTATTGTTCTACTGATTCTTTTAAGCAAGTACCTTCGTTAAAATTGTTCCAATCCAATTTATCTACTAAGGCAAATCCTCTTGTCAGAGATAGCTGTATCTTACTTCCAAATTCCACCTTCTTGCCTTCTTTCCCTCTTACAATCGGTCGTACGTGTGCCTGATGTATGCTCACAATGCGATTTTCCACTGCATTAAGGTTGTTGGTGTGCATATGGTTTTGCTGTTCCAATACTTTTTGAAGAACAGGATAGTATTCCTTGAGCCGTTTATTCAGTGGAGCACTGTCGATATTATCATCATAGGCTCGTAAAAGTGTTTCAATATGACCTAAATTGCGCTTGAGATATCGAATTTGCTTATCATTGGCAATGCGGATTTCGTGATGTGATTTTCTTTTTTTCTTGTTGGTGTTCAAAAAATCTTTGCGTGCCAACTTTCTGTATGTTCGAGGTTTTAACTGCCCGTGCTTTTCTTTGTCATACAGCTTGTCAATGATTTCTTCGCTCTTCACTCGGGCTGCGTTCAGCAGTTTTAAATCCGTTGGGTATGTGATGTTTTGAGGGGCTGCCGTTGCATCCATCAATAGGGAACCTTTATTGGGGTTATGTTCTTTTGCGGTGTTTTCAGTTGTCGTACTGCCACTATGACTACCATTCACACCCCCTCCTGGTTTAACAGAATCCCCATTAGAGCCTTCCTCAATATGATACTTTATTATCAGTTCCGAAATAGCCGTGGTTACCTCAAGGCTCAGGCGTTTACGAATATCCACAAACAAACTAGCGTCAAACGGGGCTTCGTTGGTAAAACTAGAATAGCCTAAGAAATATTGCATAAACATATTTTCCTGTATCTGCATAATGGTCTCACGGTCGGTCAAGTCAAGCATGTGTTTTATAATAACCGCACCAATGACAATCCGCCCGCTGATAGGTGGTCTACCCTCGGTGGAGTAAAACTGTTTGTTATACAAGTTTACAACGCTATCCCAAGGAATCAGGGACGAAAGTTTCACCCAGCGGTTTTCTGTGGTGAGAGCCTGCTCAAAAGGTGTCTCGAATCCTGGTAATGTCAACTGGTTAGGTGATACATATTTCTGCTTTGCTGCAAGCCTTCTGGACGACTTTATCGCATTCTGGATGATTTTATCTTGCATTTGATATCCATTTTAATGCCACTAATTTAATGAATATTAATGAAATACGAATAAA
>CAZWOA010000234.1:0-1517 GCA_964635545.1 uncultured Marinilabiliaceae bacterium | reverse complement strand
TGGCTACTGGTGTGGTAAGGGCATTGCAAATGCAGAAACCATCGACCCCTCGTTGCCGCTCGGCTCTGCCAAGAAACGAGGGGTAAAAGATAAGGAGGCTAGCTAACAACTAACTTTACGTTTTGTAAATCAACCCTGTAAGGGTTCAATAATAAATAACCGTATAATGAATAAAAAATCAAAGGATTGAAGATTCTGGGATTTTAGAATACTTACGATGCTTAATTTATTTATGTGTACAATTTTGTATTTTATGTAAATATATGACACAGGATATGGAACGTGCGAATTTATATGTTATTGCTGGGTGTAATGGGGCTGGTAAAACAACTGCTTCCTTTACTATTCTACCTGATATTTTAGAGTGTAAAGAGTTTGTAAATGCAGATGAGATAGCGAGAGGTTTATCTCCTTTTCAACCAGAAAAAGTTTCTTTTGAGGCAGGCAGGATTATGCTTAATCGAATAAACGAACTCTTGAATGAAAAAGTTTCTTTTGCCTTTGAAACAACCTTGTCAACAAAGTCTTACAAGAATACTATCATTGAAGCTAAGAAATGTGGATATCAAATTACGCTGTTATTTTTTTGGCTTCAGTCCATAGGTCTAGCGCAAGAACGTGTTAAAACTCGCGTTTCAGAGGGTGGTCATAATATTGATAATGACATTATCTCAAGAAGATATATTAGAGGAATTGTTAATCTGTTTACGATATATTTACCTTTGTTGGATAATGTTCTTATATTTGATAATTCAGAAGGAAGACATGAGTTAATCGCCCAAAAGAATATGATTGACCTTTTGGAGATATATAATAACGATAAGTTTAATCTCTTATATAAATACTATGAAAACAACAGATAAGCAAAATGAAGAGACTAATAAAATATTAAAGGGTTTAGAGATTGCGTATAAGAATCTTTTAAAATATAAAAAGGAGAAAAATAGCGATCTTGTTGTATTGATTGATAATGAGATTGTAAGAGTTAGACCAGATCAGTTTGTCGAGTTTGTTAAAGGAAAAACAAAATAGCATCAGGAATAAGTTTCTATGGTTGGGTTTTAATTCGTGAAAATTTGTACAATTAGCTGACTCGTTAATATTTATGATTACCGTAAGCCGCGCTTCGCTTGCATACGGTTATTTATGATATATCCCCTGCGGGGAAATGCTTAACATGCTTGATGGTTAAATTAGGCATGAGGCCGGCTAATTTACTGAAAGTCAACTGAAAGCCCCTTTAGGGGTTTGGGGTGATTTGGTTGTGGAGATAGGCGAGTTCCAGATGGCTACTGGTGTGATAAGGGCATTGCAAATGCAGAAACCATCAACCCCTCGTTACCGCTCGGCTCTGCCGCTTGGCTCTGCCAAGAAACGAGGGGTAGAAAGAGCTGCGCTTCGCTTGCATACGGTTACTTATGATATATCCCCTGCGGGGAATGGCTTAACTCTCTTAATGGTAAAATTAGGCATGAGGCCGGCTAATTTACTGAAAGTCAACTGAAAGCCCCTTTAGG
>CAZWOA010000233.1:0-1519 GCA_964635545.1 uncultured Marinilabiliaceae bacterium | reverse complement strand
TGGCTATAGGGTGAGTTTTAATTACATCATTGTAAAACTTCACAATATCATCAAAAGTTTGCTTATCATACTGGGCAACCCAATCAATACGCGGGTCTTTAGTATAACCAAGACGCTCCCAACGCTCTACAATCATAGATTTATTACGAAGTGAAGGCGACGATGCTATGGTAGCTTGATATAGATACTGACGAATATTATCTATTCGCTCGGGCTTCATAGGCATATCGGTAATAAGCGATACAAACTCATCTATGGCATCATTGGTCTTATCACCCTGCACACCTATATATCCATTAAGACTACCTTTATAACCTGGCAATGAAGGCGTTGAGTAAGAGGCACTGGCAGTATATGCAAATGAGCGCAGTTCGCGCAACTCTTGCAATACAATACCACTAAATCCACCACCAAAATACTGATTATAAGCATCAATAACGGCTGCATCTTTCAAGTTATACTCTATACCTGGAACATAAATATATACATCGCACTGGCGAGCATCCTTATTATTGAAAACATATATGGTATTAGCATTATAATCGGTTTTAGGAAGTACCACAGGCGATGAACTTGCCTGAAGATTAGATGGGAATGCTAGGTTTTTCTTCAACACATCTTTTACCACGTCAGCCTCAAACCCACCAACATAATGAACAGTTGTTTCATACTGGGTAGCCCTTATAAAGTCTGCCGCTAATTTTGATACAGTAAACTCCATAATCTGGGCACGGGTGAAACGTGTTAGATAATCAGACTCTTTACCATAAAGGAGATAATCCTGAAGTGCATCTGCTTGAATACTCTTCTCATCACCTTCCATAGTACGATTCGACAACTCGGCACCAAGTAAGCTATTCATCTGACGTTCATCTAGTGCAGGCATTAGATATGTTTTAGCTAATAGCTGACATGCTTTTGCCAAATTGGCCTCCTTGCCTCGCATAGTTACATAAGTATAACTTTTATCGGCCGAGAAGTTAACAACACAACCAAGGCGGCTAAACTCCCTCTTAAGTTCATAAGAGTTGAACTGGGCAAGTATCCCTGCACGATTCATAAGCTCAACGCTATACTCAAGCTCTGGAATAACTGCTGTACCAACACCATATTTAATGGTCATTGAGAAGATATTATTAGCATCATTCTGTGTATGATAGAAAGTAATACCTTCATTGAGTACACTTTTATTTACATCTTTATTGAAATCGATAAATGCAAGTTTAGGCTCGGCCACAGGTTGATTCATCCACTCCTTAGCAAATGCTGACACCTCGCCCTTAGAAGGCACAACAGGCTTATACTCTGGCTTTGCAAGCTCATCTTTAGCAGGTTTACCCTTTTGTGACTGCATTACCACATAAGACGATGTAAAATATTTTTTGGCTACTTCAGCAATTTTTTCTTTAGTAACAGCATTTAGTTTCTGTGCATAATTTTCGAAATCGGAAATAGGTAACTCATAGGCAAAAATCTGCGACAACTGCATACCTACGCTCATATTCGACTCTTTTGACAA
>CAZWOA010000232.1:0-1527 GCA_964635545.1 uncultured Marinilabiliaceae bacterium | reverse complement strand
TTTGCACGTCAAAAGCAAGATTTTATTTTAATTTGCTTGGAAAAGCATTATTGTTTTCATGGTATTATTTATGCTAGTGGTCAATGATTACTGCCCTTCAATTATTTCAATTAATTTTTGCTTCTCGTCTATTCCTATGTGATTGATTTCTGTTATTTGCCCTTTTTCAGTGGCCCTATATAGTTAAGTTATTGAGGTTTAAGTTTTCTCTATCCAAGCTTTTTTCAGTATCGATTTTTACAATGATGCTTTTATTAATACTGCTTAGAATATTCATTCTTTGAGATGAAATGATTGTAATTCCCAGAGGATAACAATTTGCCAATGAGTCGATTGCTACCAAGTGGTGATCAATGCATCCTTTACAAACAAATGAATTGCACAATATATAAAAGTGCTTCTCTTCCGGTATTTTTATCTGATACTGGCGTTGCAAGTAGTTAATAAACTTTTGATTTTCTTTATCTGCAGCATTGGTGGTACAAGAAAGTTGTATTACTGCCACAAACGGAATTATCAATAACAATATTATATCCTTAATTCTATTATGCATATTAGAACTTTACAAGCATTAAACTGAACTGCCCTTCTCCCTTGTTTTTAGCATGCGATTGGCTAATATTGGTAAGCGCATATTCCATGTTGTATTTAGAGTCTAGGTTTTTCTCTAAATCTATTGGTTGGAATGGCATAGCATATTTACTCTTTGTTGTCGTGTTATGTAATTGTTCTCCATTTATAGAATACACCGAAATAGTATCAGAACTTGAATAACTGCAAATTACTTGTTGCTTATTGTTCAAACAACTTTTGGCATACGGATCAGAGTAGAGATTACCGGCTCTATAACTACCCGGAAATTCACCAAAAATATGGCTTGAATAATCACTATGTGACAAGTCGATACAAGTCAGACTCTTTTTGTTAAAGTATTCTTGTATGTTTGATTTTTTATTTAGCACCAAGTTTGTGTAGGAATTGGTGAACACCATAATATTATCTTTTATCTGAAATGGAAAAATAGGTGACGATACCGGAACCAGTGTGGAGTCGAGGCTTGATATTACCGGAATAAAATTTATATTATCAAGAGTATTATTTTTAAGATCCCAGAACAGAAGGTTTTGGCTAATCCAAGAGTAAAAGGGCACCGTATCTGGTGATATTAGTCGGTAATCAGCTTTGTTTGTTAACATTTCTCTTACCATCTCGGGAATCATAAACACCGCAGTTTCTTGGGAGATAAGATTTTGAATCTCCAGTGTATTGTTATTTATGTTGAAACGATTCATCAAGAATAAACTGTCAAAACTTGCAAACCCCATTCCAGCTGCAAATTCATCAAAATCCTCCTGGTTACAAGGGATACTGATCGTTTTGCCGGTTAGATAATCTAGTTTGTACTTACAGTTTTGGAGTAAAATACTCAGAGTAAATACAAGTAGAGTAAAACTATATTTTTTAGAGGTCATTTATTTTCTTGTATTGCTTTTCCGTTTCTTATAATCGAAGTAAAAAGATATAACT
>CAZWOA010000231.1:0-1528 GCA_964635545.1 uncultured Marinilabiliaceae bacterium | reverse complement strand
TTTCATCATTTAGCGAATTGTGATTTATCTGATTGGTTACAGTTGCTATATAAGTAGGGAAATTAGTGATAAAATCTGGTGAATTAATTTTTGCAGTCTTAAACGTTTCCTTCGCAGGCTCTTTACTTGCAGTAAAAATGCAAGGATAGGTAGTTGCTTCGTCAAAAACCTGATAATCTCCAAAGTCAATAATTTCAATTATATTTTGTGTCAATAAAAATTTACGGGCAGGTTGTCCATAACTAGCTTGCATAAATTTGTTGGGCATAATGAATGTGAACATGCCGCCATCTTTCAATATATTAAATCCTTTTTCAATAAAGAACATATATATGTCTGCTGTCCCTGAATATAGTTTGAATTGGGATTTTAAATGTGGTTTAAATTCTTTGATTTCTTCCTGTCTTATATACGGTGGGTTCCCAATCACCACATCAAAGCCAATAAAAACGCCATTATCATTTAGCACTTCGGGAAATTCAAAACGCCACTCAAAGGCATTTTCGTAAATTTTGTTGGCTTTTATTTCTTCAACTTTTTTGGTAAGGACTTCGATGTCTTTTTCTAGTTTCTTCCTTTCATTTTTTCGTTTCTTTTCAAGTTCGCCTTCATTTTTACCGTACGACACCTTCGAATCAAAAATGAAATTACCTGTAAAACGGTTGTACAACTCATTGGCCAGCTTGTCTAACCGGGTCATTAACGGGTCGTTTTTCCTGATTTCCGAAGTAAAATCCTGCTTAATTTTCTTAATCAATTGCTCCATATCCCGCTTAACCTGCTTGTCTCTCGTGCTTCGGTAAGTAGAAATGGCCAAGCGGTAGCTGTCGATTGTCCACTTGCTCTTTCTGAGTGCTTGTTTGAGGTCGGCATCAATTGCAAAACGGCTCACCAGCGAGTTTCCACATTTGATGTTGATGTCGATATTGGGAAGAGTTTCGAGAGCTGTAAAATTACTATCTATTGTGTAGTAAGCATTCTTGAGCAATTCAATCCACAACCGCAAACGGCAAATATTCACTGAGTTAGGGTTGATATCCACTCCAAAAAGGCAGTTTTCAATAATGGTTTGCTTCTCGTGAAAAAGCGCTTCTTGTACGCGTTGGCTCTCTTTGCTCGCCGGATGGTATTCAAATAGCTCGCCATCTTCGTCGGTAACGGTCAATTCATCATTTACAACTTCTATCTCATATCGGTGCAGTGATTTGCCGTTTTTGTCTTCAAGAATTTTCAAATCATTTTTTATGGCAATTATTTCATTCAGAGCTGATACCAAAAAGTGTCCTGAGCCCACTGCTGGGTCGCATATTTTCAGCGAATTGATAATTTTGTTTGCTTTATGCTTAGAAATCTTTTGTGGTATCAACTCATAAATATCATCAAGACCATCAATTTTGAGATCAGGAAATTCATGGATAAATTTCTGTACTACTGCTTTGCGAATGGTTTCGCGGCACATATACATGGTGATGAAACCCGGCGTGAAAAATGAACCGTCTTTGTAGCCGTTTATTTTCTCGAAAATCAA
>CAZWOA010000230.1:0-1551 GCA_964635545.1 uncultured Marinilabiliaceae bacterium | reverse complement strand
GGAGACGGATGAACCAAGCGGCAGAGCCGAGCGGCAAACGAGGGGGAGACGGAGTTTATCGAGAGGGGTAGTCCTTTCTATAAATTAACATTTAGCTAGCAAACTCCATAGAGCTGTTTGGCCGGTTTCGTTCAACAGCGGTCTCATTTCATGCCCGTTGGGCAAAACGAGACCTTAGTTGTTATACGCTGGCATTTTTATTCATTTATCTACTCTTTTTTCAACGGTGTAAATAATTCAATCAGATTTTCTTCAGGGTCGCGCAAGTGAACAACTCGCATTCCCCAATCCGGCATATCTGTGGGTTGATTAATAAATTCAATACCTTTCGTTAAAAATGATTGATAGGCGTCATCAACATTTTCGACTTCAAAAGACACCAATGATTTCTCACGGTATCCTGACGGTTGCGTTTTGTCAGCGTTACCAACTGCCGGAGCCATAAAATCAGACACAAACAGCGCAAACCCCTCAATACCCTCTGCTACCTTAAAGGAAGCATAACAACCGTTTTCATCACCCCAAACAGGTTCTAAACCAAGTTTTTCGGTGTAAAATTTAAAACATTTTTTGTAGTCCCGGACTAACAATCTCACATTACTGAATTTCATATCTATACTTTTAAAAGATTAATAATGATGCAAAGTTAGATGATATATTCATCGCCGTAAGCGTAAAAAATCGACTTTTTTTGTCGGAAAGCGTTTGGCGTATCGCCAGACAGCGATTTGAAATCTTTAATGAGGTGCGTGTGGTCGTAATATCCGCTTTCGACGGCAATCGTCAGGAGGTCTTTTGACGGATATTTTTGCATACATTGCAAGGCGTTTTTAAATCTGAAGATTTTTGCAAACATTTTAGGACTAACACCTATCACGGATTTGAATTTACGTTCAAAATGCCGCTGACAAAGGCAAACATCGGTGGCTACACTGGCAAGTGATAATTGTCCTTTTGCATGGCTAATCAAATCAACGGCACAGATTATTTGCCTGTCGGATTGATACAAACAAGACAAACGGTTTAGAAGAGAACTATTCGTATGCATTACAATTTCTGCTACTGATTGCTTTTCGGGCAATGTTTCATAAAACGATTTCTCGAACAAGGTTTCAATCAATGACAAGTCCACGCTTCGGTCGGTAAGTTCTTCCATAGGAACTCGGGTAAAGGCTGTAATTCCAGCAGGCTTGAAACGAATACCAAACATTTGTGTGGATTTCGGATAATCTACTTCAACAAAAGTTGTCATTGTTCCGAAAAGGCCGGCATACGAAATACCCTTTGTTCCACCAAATGTAAAAATAATGTCGGTACAACCGTCAGGAAAAACCTTTGGTATAACTTCGCTACTCACAAAACCATTTGCTGTCCAATAGTTTTTCACCCACGGTGTCAACCGTATGTCAGGGGTATATTCGTGATAATAATACATTCCGATTATTTTGCAAATTGTAAACTTTTAACTGGAAAACGCACTCTCAGCGGCTTGCGTATAACGGTCTAGTGTATGAGCAGTAGCGGATTAAAAACCACTAACTTTTCGGTTAA
>CAZWOA010000229.1:0-1570 GCA_964635545.1 uncultured Marinilabiliaceae bacterium | reverse complement strand
AACTCTACATAGGATATAAATTGAATTATCTTTAGCAAGATAGTAATTCAACACCCTAAGTTTTCTATCTTCTACTGGCAAAGTAATATCAAAGTTGTGTATATTATTCATTTCAAGGTCGTAAACCTTAAAATTAAATGCTTGTTGATCATTTTTATTATCCGACCTCATATCGTAGGCTACTAAGAAATGGGTAGAATCGACAGATGCCACAGTAGAAAAAACACCATGTTTAATACGATTCTTGGCATTATGCTCACTCAATACTTTAAGCTCTTTCTCCAAATTACCATCTTTGGTTATCGTTCCGGCAATAAGAGTATGGTTAGAATTAGCTTTATTGAAACTCTCGAAAAAAGACATAGAAAGATCGCCAAAAAAGATAGTACCTGAATGATTCCACTCTTTTGAATTAAGAATTCCGTCCTCATTTTTTAAGTTATTCCTCTTAATCCAATTCTGACTCTTCACATCTAAAGTTTTTTGATCCAGAGTAACAAGCGATAATTTATCAGCCCTTGCTGTTTCCAGAAGAACTTTATCACCCTCTATACCTAAATTGGAAATATCGAGATTACCCTCGGATTTAATTTCCAGGCTGGTCTCAACATTAAAAATAGGTTCAACCTTACGCTGGGCATGGCTCAGAAGAGCAATAAAAAAGAGGCTCAATACTATAAAAAATATTTTTTTCATAATGATTTGCTTTGCAAAAAAGTCATTACCTACAAAAACACTGCTTTACTATTAAAAACAGATACTCACTATTTTACAAGTTCTGCAATCTTCAAAATCTTGAAATTGTTACCTTTTTTATTTATTGCAGGCAATATAAATTCATTATGAGAAATAGGCATTGCACGGTTAGGACGAGCAATATAACGACTCTTCTGATTATTCCATATTTGCTGTTTTGTATAAGTTCCGTCGGGCATCACCTCTACTGCAACCAGTATAGACTTATGCGGCTTTTTCATTGCAGCGGTATTACGAATAGAACGCACATCCTTTTTCATATTACGTTTACTATCGTTATAAATAAAAAACAGACGGTCACCCACTTTATGACAATAATATGAGCTAAATCTACCATTGTCATTAGCCGTAATTTGTTTTTTAGGCACATCAGTTAGAGCAATTACTTTACCCTCGGCATCAAGAAGTATTACAAATATGTTATCTCTTTCGTAAAAATATGTTCTTACATTTCCTTTAATAACTACCCATGCAGAGGCAGCATGACCAACAATTGCGGTACTTCCATCACTTTTTTGAATAATATCAGAAACATAGAAATCGCGGGATACACCATTACTAACCATCATTTTTTTTAATGGTACTGCCATATCTTTTATTCCAAGCATTTGCTCAACAAACTCATCTCCCAGTGGCGTAAAATCCTGGCGGATAACATCCATTGTTGTAGGATCCATAGTTAAAGAGAAGAAACCATTTAATTTGGTAGCAACGCGACGGCTTCCCCTGATATCACCATAAAAACCGGCTGCAATAATGCCATCGCTATTTTCATTGAAAACCAAACGCACAGAGGTTATTTCCTTTCCATCAA
>CAZWOA010000228.1:0-1572 GCA_964635545.1 uncultured Marinilabiliaceae bacterium | reverse complement strand
CATTAATCATTAAAAAGAGCGTCTTCCACTCTACCTCAACGTTTTGCAATAGTTTATTTATGTTTGTCATAGTTTTTTGTTTTTATTTTTTGGGGACTTAAGGGACTCGGGGGACATGTGTCGACCGCTACCTATAAGTGCCACTAACCATTATTTTTTCTGCTTTCTATTCTTGCCTTTGCCATTCGTTCACGCAATCCGCCTTCTTTTAAAAAAGCCTCTTCAAGTGATTTTATTTGATTTTTTAGCAAATAGGTGGTAATAATTATCAGTCCTCGTAGTACATTGGCACAAATTTCGGGATTTTCGTTTTCTATGGCTTTCTTAAAGGTATCGTAGTTGGCATTTGGTGTCCTGTTGAGTTCACGAAGTCGTTTGGTTAATTTATGCTCCTTATCCCAGATTGGAAGCTTTTTTGTTCTTAAAAAATCTTCATAATCTATTAAAAGTTCTTCTAATGAAGCACGAGCCACATTGGTCAACTTTATTTCAGTTTCTTTTGATGTTGCAGACGCCATGCTTGCTTCAGCAATATTTTGTTTGCCACTTCGTGCAGCTTGCACCATTTGATTAATAGTACGGTCGTATCTTCCAAAAAACCTATTTGTGAAATAAACAGTACCATCATAGATAATTTCCGCCTTCTGGAAGCTTATCAGGGTTCGATACCCACCGTTGGGAGGTATAAATCCTTTTCTATTGAAGTTATTTTCATCCATACCTTAGTTTTTTAAAGACATATAACACTAATTGGAGTGTTACTGTATAAGACCACAAAGTACCACTAATAATTCGTTCAAAAAATTAATTGCTTGGCAGTAATGGTAATAGTAGGAAGAAAATCAGCAAGAGGCCTGTTTCTTTAATAGCAAAATAACTTTGAGCAAAAGCAATTTGTTCTTTCTTAGGATCTCCATTTTGTGCAATTAGATAACAAGCATACCTGGTAAGCATACTCTTCAAAACGTTTGTTCAGTTTTTTAATAGTCTCCTTTTCCATAAACAATTACATTTTATTAATCATTAATCTCCGTCACGCTGAGTATTCACCCAATAAATTGGTCATAATGTGTTGATGACAGGGGGAGAAACTATTTTGGGTTTTTTTATGAGATTCCTCCTTGCGGTCGGAATGACCTTGCCATTTGTTGTTTGGGGAGGGGATTGGGGCGGCTTTGCCGCCCCAATCCCCTCCCCCAGCACTTAACGAACAGTCATCTCGAACGAAGTGAGAGATCCCATTTACCATCTCTGTCATTGGTAGCCTGTCG
This sequence comes from uncultured Marinilabiliaceae bacterium, assembly GCA_964635545.1. GTDB lineage: Bacteria > Bacteroidota > Bacteroidia > Bacteroidales > Marinilabiliaceae > JAGPIS01. The sequence continues at coordinate 301 of CAZWOA010000228.1, read as the reverse complement.
AAGGGCATTATCCATTAATCATTAAAATCGTTTCATCAATCTCCCTCCTCAGCTTATCAATCTTCGCTACCGTCTCAGCTATCTCGGCATTAAGCACCTTAATATCAATCACTTCGCGAGTATCTTTAGCCTCCACATACGAGCTTACCGAAAGGTTAAAATCATTATCAGCAATTACATTACTATCAACACAGGTTGCTATATGCGCCACCTCATCTTTGCTATCAAACATATCCATAATCATTTTGATATGTTCATCGGTCAGCACATTATTATTGGTCTCCTTTTTATAGAAATCCTC
>CAZWOA010000227.1:0-1578 GCA_964635545.1 uncultured Marinilabiliaceae bacterium | reverse complement strand
CTGCCGTACTCCGGCGCGATGGCATAGTAATCGCTGATGTCATAGCCCATGTCTTCCATGGGGGATTGGTAAACAGGGCAGAGCCACAGAACATCGATACCCAGATCGGCCAGATAGTCCAGTTTTGAAATGATCCCCTGCAGATCGCCTATGCCATCGCCATTGCTGTCAAAAAAACTGCGCGGATAGATCTGATACACCACCGCGCTGTGCCACCACTCTTCTCTTCTTATTATGTGCATATCACTTGATCGCTCCCTCAGCTACACCCTTGATAATATAACGCTGGGCAAAAACATAAAATACAATCACAGGAATCATGCCCAGCATCAGGCCTGCTGTTCCCAGATCCCACCGTTTTGAAAACTGCCCAAAGAAGAAAAATGTACGCAGGGGCAGTGTCTGCAGCGCGGGTTTGTTGATTACCAGGGACGGCAAGAGATAGTCATTCCATATCCACATCACATTGATGATGGCCGCCGTGACCGTAAGATTTTTCAGCAAGGGAAATACGATCTGCCAGAATGTGCGGAAGGTGGAACAGCCGTCGATCACGGCCGCTTCCTCCAATTCCACAGGGACATTTTTAATAAAGCCATGATAGAGAATGATGGTCATGCTGCTGCCAAACCCTACATTCGCGATGATCAGGCCAAAGCGGTTCATAAAGCCCAATATACCAAGTATTTTAATCAGCGGCAGCATCACCGTCTGAAAAGGAATCAGGATGGACGCGGCAAACAGCATGAAAAGCACTGCGCTCAGCTTATTTTTATTGCGCACCAAAGCCCAGGCTGCCATAGAGCACAGCAGAATCAGCAGCGTAACCGATGCCACGCAGATCAGCACGGAGTTGAACAAGGCCCTGCCATAGCCAATTTTCTCAATAGCGGCAGGATAATTATCCCAGGTAAACATGTCTTCCCCCGGAAAATGGATGACGTCGATGTAGATGGCGCGCTGCGACTTGAACGAGTTGATGAATAACACATAAATCGGAAACAGATAAAGCAATCCCAATATTACTGCAAAGCATAGAACACACAAGCGGAAGAAACGGTCTTGTTTCATTACACCTCCACCTCCCGCCGTTTGGTGATCCCCAGCTGAACGATGCTGATCACGACAATGGCCATCAGGTACAGCACCGCCTTGGCCTGCGCCCGTCCAAAGTTATTCTCCGCGAAGGCTGTCTGGTTGATATTCAAGGCAAGCATCTGCGTGGAATTGTAGGGCCCGCCTGCGGTCAGCGTAAGATTGATATCATACATTTTAAAGCACTGTGACAAAGACAAAAACAGCCCCACGGTAAAGGCCGGTGCCAGCAGAGGCAGAATGATCCGCCTGAACGTTTGCCAGCGCCCGGCTCCATCAATGCGCGAGGCCTCTGTGACCGATTCCGGAATGCTTTGAATTTGGGCAATGTAAATCACCATCAGATATCCGGAAAGCTGCCAGGCTTTCACAATCACCGTCCCCCAGAATCCTGTCGTTGTGGTGGACAGCCAGCCGTTAAGCCAGATGATCCCTGTCGCTTTGGCGATTCCCGCAAACACCTTGGTGAAAATAAAATTCCAG
>CAZWOA010000226.1:0-1594 GCA_964635545.1 uncultured Marinilabiliaceae bacterium | reverse complement strand
CAATCCCCCATTCCCCAAGAGATAGCAAGCTATCCGTCATCTCGAACGAAGTGAGAGATCTCATTAACCATTAAACATCCTTTTCACTTGTAGTAAAAAAGTCATTTATCTATGATAAGTATTGTTGTATCTTTGTTTAGTAGCATATTTTATGCATTTTGTTTTGCAACTTAATGACACTAAATATCAGTAACCTTGAATAACAAACACACCACTATGCTATTGTAAATCAACCAATTAGTCTAACTGCAGAAGTTGAGTAATTGCTAATTATCAATTTTCCGCCCTCACTACAATCATACTTTTTAAATGGAGTAACCACATCAGCTTTCTTTTCAGAGATTTACGCAAACTACGAAACTCCCTATTTACACCACGATAGAACATCATGGCACCGATGGTACCAAATACATCTTGCTCCGAAAGTTTAGCATATTCATTCATAAGTGCGGCATAATTAACGATTGGAATCTGTATTCTACGCAAATTACGCATTGCACGTCGTTTGGTGTAACGTTTAAATCTAATTCTATTGTTATCAATTAACGAGAATGGTGTAAGTATATCATCAGGACAATAAAGCACGTTAGTTAGATTTAAATCTGCATGAAACACCCCTTTTTTATGGATTTTGTAGAAAAAAGCTGCAAGTTGTTTCAACTGCGCCTCACACTCCATTAGTGGCCTATTAATAATATCGAAAGCCGAAGGACAATCAACATATTCACTGATAAAATAGCTATATTTTAATCTCCCCTTCTCAAAAACATCATAATATGCAACCGGCATAGGAGTAGATATGCCTTTTGATAACAATATATTAGCATTACAGTAAGCTCTTTCACCTTTAGAGGCTCTGAAATAGTTATAAATAACACGATTGGCTTTAGTTATTCTACGAAAATACTTAACAACATAACGGTTATTATTGTAATCTATAATTTTAACCTGATTACGACCATCAACCACAAATTCTCCTTCAGTATCAAAGATTTCGGGCATCGACAACACCCAATCTTTTAACTGGCTGTAGTCTTTATTGAGTTTTAACTTAGTTTTCATAATCATCAAGTAATTCAACTAGCAAAGTAAATTACAAACATTGATAATTTTCATAAAATAGTATGGAACTGAACTTTTTGATAACTTAACTGCATTTTGTGATAGAGTAAAAGCTAGGGAGTGTGCTAAAAGTTATCTAAAAAGCAAGTATAGGTAAGGAGTTCAATTCTCGAAATTGGAAGATAGAAGGTAGAGCCGGGGAGGCATTAATTACTCTATGTAAATATAAAGCAAAAACCTCTTTACAATTAAAAACACCCAGTAACTGCTAAGGCTACTTCCCCTTTAGGGGATTGAGGGGTGATACATACAGTAAAGTACTATGAAACAAAAAGCCCCTCGCTTATACGCTAAGGGGCTTTAAAGTCATGAAGAATTTTTAATTCTTAAATAGGTCCTTACTATTAACTGTAACTACTTTACCTATTTTTTTAAGGCGATTCATGTCAAGCTGCTTAACATTACCCACAATACCTATGGCTATAGGGTGAGTTTTAATTACATCATTGTAAAACTTCACAATATCATCAAA
>CAZWOA010000225.1:0-1602 GCA_964635545.1 uncultured Marinilabiliaceae bacterium | reverse complement strand
GGCGGAAATATTGCCTGATGGTAATCGGCAAGATTTCCGTCAAAACCCGGAGGGCTTGACCTTGACGCCAGCCGACGGAACGATAACTTTTGAACGCATTGATTTGGCGAAAAGAGGTGATAGGTTTTAGTGATTAATACATGTTTAATAGTTACAGAGTTGAAGAGATTATAAAAGTTGAATAGAATCTTAAAGGGGCGAGAGGAAGTCGTAGAAGTTTGAAAGAATAAATACTGGTTTTCCACCTAATCTATAAATTACTGCTAACTAATGATGAAGCACGGGGCGGCAGCCTGGTGCTGAAGAGATGAATAGGGGTTAGGAGGTTAGGGGTTTTTGAGGGAGTGCCGGTGCGAGGCACGAAGCATGGGCACGAATTATAGGAAAAAGTAAAAGGAGGGATTTCGCCTCCTTTTACTAACTTGATGTATCTGTATTAATGTCTTAATTGGTCATTTCCTTTTGTGTATTTTATGTAAAATTTATCTGGAGATACATTCTTGAAAAATTTTGTAAGAGTGTAAGATGTTTGGTTGCAATATGACTCACTAGCAGATGTTATAATTTCAGTTTCCGGATAGTTAGTTATTTCTGATATATAAAATTGGTTTTCAAACTTATATATTTTGTCAGATCCTTCAAAAGAATATGATATGATGTTGCTAAAAACTAAAGGACTTTTTTCTTTATCAAAGTACATTGTTTTAATTAATTTCTTTGTAGGATATTTTAATAAATCACAGTCTCTGAATAGAGATTCATTTATTGCAAATTCCGAGATTTCCTTTGCAGTTTTTGCAGGAATGCAAATAGTTTTTTCTTCATTGAAAGAAACTGAATATCCAGACATAGAAAGTGAACCTACTGTTGCTGTTGACTGAATTTTGTTTGTTTGTAATAGATCGAGGTAATTAATTCCTGTTACAGATTTTGATGCGGTTGCAGACTTTGTAGCTGATGCACCAGATGAGGTGGAATTTGTAAAAATTCTGTTTTGATAATAATTATACGCCATACCATTATGTATGAAGAAACATTGCTCTTTATTTAAGTAAATATTTTTATCGGTTTTATTGAAAAACTTAAAACCTATATCACCACCTTCACTCCATAAGTTATAATAAACCAGACAATTATCGTCTTCATAAATTAAGTTTTTGGCTTGATGGGAAACTGACTCTGTTGGAGTAGCCTTATAGACCTGATAATAATAGGTTGAACTGCATGAAACAAGGAATGTAGATGCCAAAAATGCAAAAAGATAACTGCTTATTTTTTTCATATTTCTAAAAATAAAATTGTAAATAATATAACATTACAATTATAAGAAAAATAAAAACTGAAATTTGAAAAGTATAAAAATCTATACGGAATATTCCATGATTAATTTATTGCTGAGTATAATGTAAATCTATATTTTAAAATCATCTAAAGGCGTTTCGAGGGCTATGATTTTCTGTTAGAGGTTAGGATTGTTGAGGTGTTTCTGGTATAATAACAACTTACAGGTCATAACGGCAATTCCCCCAAGGGTGGGTGGGTTGGGAGCTGAGAGCTTCGACAGAGGGCTGGGGCAATGAATGGAGGTACGGAATGGGTTGC
>CAZWOA010000224.1:0-1619 GCA_964635545.1 uncultured Marinilabiliaceae bacterium | reverse complement strand
AGAAAATATAAAAATTTATTGGTTGCCACAAAGGTTAATGAAGCGTGGGAGGTATTTAAAAAACACTTTCATAACCCCGAAATACAAAACAATATCAGAGAATCTAAAGAAGAACAATATCAAGAGGGTTTTTTAGACGATTTGTTTGTAAAGGTACTGGGATATGTGAAAAATCCGGAGCCGAATTTTACTATTACTACCGAATATAAAAACGTAAAAGACAGCAAAAAAGCTGACGGTGCCATTATCATTGACGATAAAGTGCTTGCCGTTATTGAGCTGAAAGGCACAAATACCACCGATTTGGCAAGGGTTGAAGCTCAGGCGTTTGGATATAAAAACAATCAACCGGAATGTATCTATGTCATAACTTCTAATTTTGAAAAATTGAGATTTTATATCGATAATGCCATTGAACATATTGAGTTTAACCTGTTTACGCTTACAAAAACCGAGTTTGAACTGCTATATATCTGCCTTCATTTCGACCAAATTAGCAATGGAATACCAAAGAAGATGAAAGATGCTTCTGTGGTGCAGGAGGACGATGTTACCAAAAAGCTTTATAAAGATTATTCGGAGTTTAAAAGGGTGTTGTTTGCCAATTTGTTGGAGCGAAATCCTGAGCATGACAATTTGGAGGTATTCAAAAAAACGCAAAAACTACTTGACCGTTTTCTGTTTCTGTTTTTTGCCGAAGATAGAGGACTTATTCCGCCAAACTCCATCAGGCAGGTTATTAAAGATTGGAAGAAGCTAAAAGAGTTAGATGCTTATGTGCCTCTGTTAGACCGTTTTAGGCAGTTTTTTGGGTATGTAAACAAAGGTTATAGAGGTGAGAATTATGAAATTTACGCATATAACGGTGGCCTGTTTGCTCCCGACGAATTTTTAGACTCTGTTGCCATTGATGATGATTTACTATATAAATATACCGTTTTACTGGCTGATTATGACTTTGATTCGGAGGTTGACGTAAATATTTTGGGGCATATTTTTGAAAATTCTCTTAACGAGATTGATGAGATAAAAGCCGAAATTGCGGGCGAAACCATAGACCGCAAACAGACTAAACGTAAGAAAGACGGTGTGTTTTATACGCCAAAGTATATTACAAAATATATTGTGGAAAACACTGTGGGTAAACTTTGCAATGAGAAAAAGCAGGAGTTAAATATTGATGAAGAGCAATATTATTTTAGAACTAAAACAAGTAAAACGAGAACCGAACTGTTTGAAAAACTAAAAACCTACCGCGAATGGCTGTTGCAACTCACAATTTGCGACCCTGCCTGTGGTTCGGGTGCGTTTTTGAACCAAGCTTTGGACTTTTTGATTACCGAACACCGATATATAGACGAGCTGCAAGCCAAACTTTTTGGCGATTCCATAATTTTATCAGACATAGAGAGCAACATTTTAGAGAATAACCTCTTTGGCGTTGACCTAAACGAAGAATCTGTTGACATAGCCAAGCTGAGCCTGTGGCTACGCACAGCACGCCCACACCGCAAACTAAACGACCTGAGCAACAACCTAAAATGCGGAAACTCACTCATAGACGACCCCGAAATTGCCGGCGACAAAGCATTTAATTGGGAAAAAGAGTTCCCACACGT
>CAZWOA010000223.1:0-1620 GCA_964635545.1 uncultured Marinilabiliaceae bacterium | reverse complement strand
ATTGTAAAAATAATCGCCCCCACTCTCATAAAAAAGTAGTTTGGAGATTATAAAAACAAAATTTACCATTGCAATACGCCTGAAATGTATAGTGCTAAAGTTGCAATACTGTTGCGAACTCCATGCACAAATGCTACCATTAAAAATGCTTTTGTATGACCGTATCGTTTGGATAGTAATATAAACCACAATTGAAGAAAAAAACCTATTGAGCCGATAAATAAAATCCGGTAAATACTATCCCAATGCATCAAGCCAAACAGAACAGCAGATAGAAATGAAATCAATAAAATTTTATCCCTTAATACATCTTTGGTCAGAGAATAAAAAAGCTGTTGATTGAGATATGTTTCTATAATTGGAGCTAAAACAGAACCCAATATAATAAGCTTTAATAAACCTCCTTCTATTATAGTACCTGAATATGAAGGAAACAAAATTGAAAATGGAACTATGATAACATAAGTCATTAAAAGAAGAAGAAGCAAAGAATACCACCACTTCATAAAGTAAATCTTGAAAATTATATTTTTCATACATGCAAAGTATTTCGAATAATATTCATGAAACCTAAAGGCTTCATGAATATTATATTTCTCTTAAAATTATGGAAAAGGCATTTGAGTACTCGTAGTACCACCTTCCTGTATCGTATTAGAGTACTCTTCCATGGCTTCCGGAAGATTCTCTATTAAATAATCAACCAGTTTACCCAAGGTATAATCCCAAATCCACTTTTTTAAAGGATTTCCACCATTAAGTCCAATCATTTCCACGGCATTCAACTCTTGAACGCCATAAACATCTAAGTTTTTCATAAACACAAAATTTTAAGTTAAAAAAATGATTAATTTTGTGCAGGCTGTGCCTGCGCCCCGGTGGATGGTAACTCACAAGGTTGTCCATCGGGGTTCTGTAACGCTACAATTGTTTTACGTATAACTCTTCGCCATTAAATTGGATTAAACATTTTGGGGTAAGTTTCAATATTCGGGCTGCCATCAATAAATCAACACCTGACCCTATAATATTATAAATGGTGATATATGCCAACACCTCTATTCTATAAATTACTGACATACAGCTCATAAGAACAGACAGCACAATAAACGGCAATAGAAGAATAATTAGACCACGTTGTCGAGAAAAGATACCTTCATTGCTTACAAAGAATACACCTTTTTTAATGGAAACACCCAAAGTAGCATTTAACGGTTTGGGCAGTGCAATCCAATGCAATAATTCGTGAACAATTATCACGATTGGGAAAAGGTAAATGTTTTTAATAAACATAAAACCTAACTTTGAATCAAAAGCAAGATAGTTTAATCCAACATCTAACATAATAGCCAAAACTAGGCCAAGAATAACCCCTTTTACAATAATATTATTAAAGTTATCGACCATTATCCAACCACTATTTTTCTCTTGAAATAATGGGTCGCCCATTGGTAATTTGGTGGTAAAGTTCATAGTTTTAGCTCAATTATAAGATTCAATAAAACTGGAGGATATGTTACCGCATTTCCTCCAGTTTTAACAATTAATGAAGAAATTAGGAAGGGTTTATTCTACTTGCTCAACAGGGGGACAATAAACTCCATTCCAAGCATCGCTTAC
>CAZWOA010000222.1:0-1642 GCA_964635545.1 uncultured Marinilabiliaceae bacterium | reverse complement strand
ATTATTTACATATTGTCTTTATGCTGATAGCATCTTACCCAGTCGATGGCCATTGACGATTGCAATGGTTTCTCGGGTGTCTCAGTCATATTTGAGCTGAACACGATATACATCATCTGATTGGGGATATTGTTTGTTTGGCTGTGCACCTCCACTCCGTTAATTTTCCACGTAAGTTTTGACGGAGTCCACTCCAGCGAATATATATAATAATCGGAATTGAAAGCTGCACCACCAATGTTCTTCTGATTCTGCTCTAACTTATTGTTTTTCAGCGAATGAACGGCTGCAGTAATATTTTTGCTGTTACCCGTTCCATATCTGAAAATATCGATATGGGGAGTTGCATTCTCACCCACCATCCAGAAGTTATGGGTTAATGGCTGGTTGTGATTAAGCTTAACCTTAGCTTCAAAACGACCATATTTCTGGCGGAAACTCTGTCCGGTGCTGATGAGGGCCGACGAATACTCAAATTCGGCAGGCAAAAAGCCCCGTGCTGCGTCCCACACCTTACCTTTGCAATGCTCAGGCTTGGTATTAATATATGCAACCGACTCTCTGATATCAATATTTGACGGCTTGAAGTACTGTTTCTCATTGGCTAGCACATAGTTGTCATTCAATAGAGCCTTGCCCCAATAATAACCTGTAATCCACTTAGCACCATTAAGTTGCGCCCTGTCAAAATCCTCATCAAAAGTAAGTTCCCACTGTGCATCATTGGCAAAAGCATTGGTGCTCTTCATTTTTTGAAACCACAGAAGGTCGCTATTTTTTGATACAGTCTCAAACTCAGAAACAAGTTTGTACTCCTCCGATTTTTTATAACGCTTAGGGTCTTCAATCTCCTTCTTCAACGCACTAAATTGCGGAGAAGTAACGTAATTCTTAAGCTCGTCGAACAGTTTAATCTTATCGCTGCCAAGCAGAGATTTATAGTTCTTATATTGAACTGAATTCATCGCTTTAAGTGCAAACTTAATATCCGAATCCTTTTTAAGCTTTTTGAAGGTCAGCAATTGTCGATACTGCTCAGTGCTTTTAAAACCCTTCTCACTCTTCAGTTTATTAAACTCCAAAGAATTTACAATAACCTGCAAGTCCTGGTACTCCTTATAGTTTTTCGAGTCGAGCACACGCTGAAGTCTATCTGCTTTTCCTGATGATATAAAATTCAGATAATCCTTAATTTCAGTATTGCCCGATAGAGATTTATAATCCTGAAACTTACGGTAAGCCTCGGTACTTTTAAATTTCTCGTTCTTTAAAATATGAACCCTTTTCTCAAACTCGCCTGTGTGCACCAGTTCGTCAAGTTCATTAAATCTTTTGAGTACAGCTGAATTATTGAATTCCAAATACCTTTTGAATTCAGAAGCTCTCTTATCAACCGCCTTCTCATATTTTGATGTTGACGGATATTTACCGCCAAAAATAAAACCAAATATACCTGCCATAAGTTTTTGTTTATACCTTTTGATTCTTACGCAACAAACCCTGTTTTGTTACAGTTAAACAACTAAAAGTAGCAAAAAAAAGCAAGATAAAATAATAACGTTGAGATTTTAATCACAAACAACTGATTATCAGAAAAATTTTTAAATATTCACATGTGACATCGTGAATTATTGTAAGCAAT
>CAZWOA010000221.1:0-1676 GCA_964635545.1 uncultured Marinilabiliaceae bacterium | reverse complement strand
GAAGATGTAAATTCAACCAACAAAACGAAACCTGTTTTACCCGACCTTTCAGGAAACATTTTTTTCGGAAATACTTTGCTAAATCCGAACCAAGTTGAAAAGGAAAATCAAACCGAAGTTAATCCGTTTGATTTTTCAAAACTTCATTTTGATGTGATTGTCGGCAATCCGCCATATTTGAAGTCGGAGGATATGAAAAATATCACACCGCTTGAATTACCGCTATACAAAACCAATTACATTTCGGCTTACAAACAGTTTGACAAATATTATTTGGGCGTTCCCCTACGGGTCGGGCTTTCCGCTACAATCTTTTTGCCCTTCGGGACAAAAAGGATTTCCGCTACAATCCCTAACGCAAAAGCAGCATAATTAAAATAAAACCAATATGTTAAAATTATACTCAACAGACAATAAGAAGTTTCTAAAACAAGTCAATAAATCAGAAGCTGAACTAAATCACTTTATTTCTGAAAATTGGAAAGAATTTTTTCCTCATTTTATATTTATTAAAAGTGAGTTTACTTTAGATGGAAATGTGAGAAGCAAAGGGAGTTCTGGGAGGATGGATATTTTTGCCTTTAATCCAAAATCTAAAAAGTTCGTAATTTTTGAACTAAAAAAAGATTCAGACATCAACATTCGAAATCAAGCATCAGATTATAAAGATTATATTGAAGATAATTTTGCTGACATCTATTTACTTTCAACACAAGAATATAGTGTTGAATTACCTAAATATAGTGAGATTTCTAAAAATGATATTGAATTAATCTTAATAGCCAAAAGTTTTTCACCAACTGACGTAACAAAAGCAAAAAAGAGTAAAGGTGAAATCACTTTAATAAAATATATGTGGTTTGAAAATCAGCTATTATTGATTGATTATCTCAATAATGACCCGGATGATTTAATTGAAAAAGAAAATGCAAAGAAGCTTCAAAAGATTAAAAATATAATTGACAATAAACCTGATTTAGCTGATGTTGATGCTTTCCTTTATGGAAAGGATGAAGCTAAAAGGTTGTTTAAGATTTTTTATGAGTACCTAAAAAACATAGACGAAATACTTATTGAAGCACAAGCAAGCAAAATTAAAGTATCATTTGGTAAGGAAACATTTTCAGTGATTGGCTATGCAGGGAAAACAGGAAGAAAATGTTTTTTAGTTATCAATACAAATATTGATGTTGTTACTTCATTAGGTGAAATAGTCGATGATCGAATTCGCCCAAATGGAAAGAAAAAAGGCAGTATTGGCTCAGAACGATACGAAGTATTCATAACAACAGAAGAGGAACTTTTGAAATTTTTATCAATCATTGAAAATAATCATCGAAATGAAAATAGTTGAACTAAAAAAGATGTGGGATGAATTTGGGGATATTCAAATAAACGATAATGATGAGATTGAACAAGATTTTTATCATTGGGAAAAAGGAACAGATCGTTTTGACATTTGGCATTGGTTTGACGAAAAATTACCAAATGGAATCGCTGAATGGATTGTTGCGTAGAAGATATTACCGTTACTGAACCGATTGCTTCATTTATTTTGAAATGGGGCATAAATGGAAGTCCTAACTATGATATTTTAGAGCCAAGTTGTGGAGACGGTGTATTTTTAGAGCAACTGAAAGAAAATAATCACAAATTCAAGTCGGTAACGGCTATTG
>CAZWOA010000220.1:0-1682 GCA_964635545.1 uncultured Marinilabiliaceae bacterium | reverse complement strand
CGGTTATCTCCTACCCCGTAGAACCTGAAGATACCACCGGTCGTCGTAACAGAATTCTTCGTCTTGCACTGCCAATGCTTAATCGCGAGCCCGGTAAGGTTCAGTTCCCCGAGGGAACAAGGAGGTAGAAGTTGAGATTGGCATATACGTTTAGATTTAGGGGTTAATAGTTGTACTGTTTAGATGCTATGCCTGTTAAGACTGTGTAGCTTGTTTAAACAATACTTTTCCCATACTAACGAGAGTAAGCAAGGAAAGTATAAAGGTATCGAAGTTAGTCTTTAGCTTTCACTATTAATAAAAATGTGATTTGTGAATAGTGTATGAGGTGCACTTACTAAATTAATATCAGAACTTGCTGTAATTCTAAAAGTTTCTTGTTCCTTTTCTTTGAAACTATCAAAGAAGCATTTCGCCGTTTCGTAAGGCTCATTTTCTTTGATTGTTACGGTTGTAATTGGTTTTAAACGCAGATAAAACTCATCCAATAAGGCAAATTCAAAAGCCTTTCCATTAAATTATTTTGGGCATGTCTTACGGGTCGGGCTATCCGCTACAAGTCCTCGCTCGTTCCTCGCTGTGGGCTTTTCGCTACTATCCCTCACGCAACTTAGTACCCAATCAAAAGTATTCCTTTTAAAGGTAAATGTAACCTGCTTGATATATATAAGGTTTCAAGAAAAGTATGAATTATATCAAAATCATAATGACCTCTATAAATTTGTCTTACGGCAATAACAAGATACTCAACTTCAAACATCATACAAGCTTGAAAAATATCTTTTAAAAACTGATTATTTTCCGTTGCTCTACCCGCTTCTACCTCTAAAACAATTTTTCCATCTTTACTCAAGGCATCAGCGTTAAAGGATTTGTCAATTTTATTGTCAAATCCAAATAAAACTGGAACATCAATTTTGTCCGCAGCAGATTTACTCATTTCAACTTTAAAACCTATCTCCTCTAAATAAGGTTCTAATATTTTTAAGACATCATTACTTTTAAGGTTGTTGGTTTCAGAATCAATTTGTTTTTCTACTTTAATAAAACATTCAATTAATTCTTTTATTTCAGGCGTAATACCTTGCGAACGAGGGAAGAATTGATATTTTATCATACAATTTCAGCTTCTATTTTTTTAATCAATACTTTTTCATTCAAAGAGAAATAGTTATCAGGAATGAAATAAAAAATTCTTGAATCAATTATTTCTGCTTCTTTGTCTTTATATGATCCCTTATCATCTAATAGAATTGCATTTAATTTTTCACTTACTAACAAAATTTCCCCGTACAATTCCGAATAAACAATTTTGCTTAAAAATGTTTGATTATTGTATTGTATCATATTGCCAATTTATATTGTTCGATAAAAATATAGATTTGACAGAGTTCTCTCTGTAACGATATTAATTTCACGATTAAAAAGCTCCTTTAATTTATGATGAAGTGAAAAACAATTATTTGTATATTCCTCAACACTTAAGTTATCTTCAAATGAAATCATAAAATCTATATCGTTTTTATATAATCACTCAACTTTCGCAAGTAAATTAATTAGTTGACTTACAATAAAATAGCAGCATATTTATTGTACAAAGTCACTGACAATCAATATCGTTAAGTCGCAAAACCAATACTGTCCTAAACGATTTTCATTAGAAAGACAGATGTAGTAAAGAT
>CAZWOA010000219.1:0-1726 GCA_964635545.1 uncultured Marinilabiliaceae bacterium | reverse complement strand
GCCCTCCGGGTTTTGACGGAAATCTTGCCGATTACCATCAGGCAATATTTCCGCCAAAAACCTTGACGCTGCACCGCCGAAACAATGAAGATATGTTTACGCATTGAAAATGGCTCTTGCATTTAGCGATGAAAAGTAAAGCCATAAAAAAAGCCCCCTAGGAACACACCCGGAAGGCTTTAATAGTCAAACTCAAAACAAAACTTAAGGCCCGTTGGCCTCAAAATCGTCAGATACCTCATCATCCCATTCTGCACGGGTGAAATCGGTATCACGGTCATTCTTATCGTTGAAAATCCTCCGTAACCGGTACGACACCCAGAAACTCACAATCGCACCAAGGGCCGATAGAATTATTGTCGATAATACATCTGCCGCTGAAAGATTCGCAATCACACCCGTCAGTGTGCCTCCAAAGAAGCTGGCCTGTTGTGCCTTTTCAATATACACCTGGTTCATGATGAGGTTACATTAAGGTTACACAACGCCCTCGGTGTGAACAATCCTCAGCGCGTTTTTCGCTCCGTTGTTCATCTTGTAAAGCTCCCCATTCACTTGCTGGAAGAACATTACTCCAAGCATCACCACAATCACGCCCTGACTGTCTGCCCCAAGGTTTACCTGAAGAGTCTGAGCCGGCTCGGTTCCCTGCACCAGTTCAATAACCGCTCCAGTGATGCTATCCGCCTGGTAGGCCTCGCCATCGAAATCAAACTCACCTGCAATAAGAACCAGCTGCGCATGAGTTGCTCCTTCGGGTTTGTGGAAATTTATGGCAGGATTGCATTCTGCAATGGTAGCAACGGCCACGCCTGTTGCCCTGGTGAACTCAACGCCGTACTGTGCCGACAATACCTTGTCAAGACCTGAACCGGTATTAAAATCAAAACCGTTCAGAAGCGTGATATCTCCGGCCATTACATGGCGGTCGCCCCTGGCTGAAACACCATCGGTTTTGATAACTGCCGAAAATTCGGATGTGAGCCGGTTGCTCATCTGCCTGTCACCGGTTAGAATCAGTCGCTCGCGAAACGCTTCGCGAAGAAGCTTACTCGCTTTTACAGCTCGCAAAAATTCCCTGCCGTTTTCGCGGGTACGCTCAAAACGTGGGTCATTTTTAATACGGTCGGCATCAACGCCTCCCTTTGTCCGGGCCATATACTTGCCAGATGATTTGTAAAACGATAAATCACCAATACGCCCTTTGAACTTCAAAACTCCATGTTGATGTGCCATGACTATTAGTTTTAGTGGTTAATAACTCCACCAAAACTATTAACCATCTATGGCAAAACCAATTAGGCGTGTCGCATCCATACTCTTATGGCAGTATTTAATCCTAAATATCACATCTTGTCTTAGCATAATTTATTCTTTTGTGGTATATTTACAGTAACATAAAGTTGTTAAACATACTACAATCACAACATCATTATCGGATATGGGGATGAGGTAATGATACTTCGGTGATAAAGTAGGGATACTGTATAGATACTGTACTGATAGTGTACTAAAAACGACACAAGAAAATGAAAAATAGAAGAAGCTGCATATACCCCAAAGATGTTCAGCGCATAACCGGGAAAAGTCAAAAAACAGCCCAGAGGATATTGAGCCAACTTAAAATTAAGCTCGGCAAACAACCTCATCAATACATATCCGTTAGTGAATTCGCCCAATATTCAGGGTTAGATGAGGAGCTTTTATGGAGTTACATGGATAGTTA
>CAZWOA010000218.1:0-1738 GCA_964635545.1 uncultured Marinilabiliaceae bacterium | reverse complement strand
GCATTTGAAGGGCTTGTGGATGACCTTAAAATATATGACCGTGCACTTGATGCCGGTGAGATAGGGTATATCTTCAATAATTTTGAATATCGTGTGCCTGATGATGAGACTGGCGATGAAGATGCTGAGGATGCGTGCCCATCTCTTATTGGCAAATTCTTCTTTGATACCTATAAGAGTGAGAATAACAAAGATATGGAGGTGGTAAATACTGTTTCTAGCGTTCCATTGCAGAAAACAAATATGGCCATAAAAAATACTGCTCTTACCACCACCACTAATACATGGAAGCGTATCGAAATATAAGCAAGAGGTTAACGGGAGTGTGAAGAACTTTTATTACCCCAACGGCAATGAGCCTCGTACCGTTGCAATGTGGATGAGGGAAACAGATGGTATTTATAATAGTGTTACTGTGTTTAAGTATGGAGGTGATTATCCTAAACAAACATTTGGTGCATATTTTGCTAAAGCTCCTAATGGTAATTACTCTCTTTATTTTCAGGGATTTGGCAATGGAAACGATTTTGCTGCGGCTGATACTTATAACTTGAAAAACCTTATTCATGTTGCCGTTACTTATGATGGACAAACTGTAAAGCTTTATGTTAATGGCGTTGAGAAAGGGAGTTTAGATATTTTATTGGAAACTACGCCAACTAATATTTTTGATTTTGGTGTGTTCAATGGGTCTGTGGATGATTTGCGAATTTATAGAAAAGCACTTACATCTGCCGAGATTAGTGAGTTATACAATAATCCTGAAGTTGCTGAATTTTGTGGGGTATCTACTTCCATAGGTGAGGAGATTCATAGCGGTGCTACTGCAACTATTTATCCCAATCCGGCTAGCACAAATGTTAAAATTACCGGAGTTGATGGAGCTATTCAGTATTCGGTTTATGGCTTGAGTGGTAGATTGCTGATGGCGGGTGAAACAGGTAATGGACAAAGCAGTATCGATGTATCGCAACTTAACCCAGGTTATTATATGTTGAATATCAATAATAACCAGACTTTTAAGCTAATAATAAAGCGATAAATATCAAGAATTAAAATACTAAAAAGAGGCTATCGTAGTAATGGTGTAATTATCACTTTTACGGTGGCCTCTTTTGTTTTCGGCTTTTATAGTTTTTCAGTATGGGATTTCTTTGCAAGCCAAGCGAATAAGTTGAGCGAGCTCCGCTGAGCGTTGTTTCATCGTTTTGCTAGCAATAATGGTGAGTTTCCTCCCTGCGGTCGGAATGACGAGGTGTCGTGGTGCTATTTTGGTGAGTGGGTTTGTTTGGCGGCAAAGCCGCCAAACAAACCCACTCACCAAAGACAAAGCAGGCAATCCGTCATTTCTAACGTAGAGAGAAATCTCCTCATTACACCTTTTCACTTGTAATAAAAAGCTATTTATCTCTGGAAGTGTTGTGTTATCTTTGTTTTTAGCATATTCAGCTTTTAAGAGCTCTGATAATCAGTAGTTTTGCTGTAGTATGAGTGTGGGTGTTTTGTTCGATATCAATTAATTGGTTTACTTGCAATAGTTAAGTAATTTACAATAATTATATATTATATTTGCTGAACATTAAATTGAATTATTTTAAGTGAACAAATTAAATAATTACAACATGAAAAAACTTATCTATTTCTTTTTGGCAGCTGCTTTATTTGTAGGTTGCAAATCATCTAAAGATGATGATCCGACACCGGAGGTTAATACCGAGGTAACACTTCCAAGCCTGGA
>CAZWOA010000217.1:0-1738 GCA_964635545.1 uncultured Marinilabiliaceae bacterium | reverse complement strand
CTTCTTACTCTTTTACTACTTCCTGCCATAGTTGTTAGAATTTAAGACCTGCCTCACGTGCAGCGTCTGCTAGTTGTTTTACTCTACCATGATACAGATAGCCATTACGGTCGAACACTACACTTTCAATACCGGCTGCAGAAGCATTGGCTGCAATAGCCTTACCTACAGCGGCAGCAATTTCGGTTTTAGTGCCTTTAGTGGCGGCAATATCTTTAGACAGTGATGTTGCTGAGGCCAATGTGCGACCTGCAATATCATCAATAAGCTGAACAGAAATTTGTTTGTTGCTTCTGAACACTGTCATCCTTGGTCTTTCTGCTGTACCAGATACAATAGTTCTGATACGCATTTTTATCTTTTTTCTTCTTTCTAATTTCGAAAAAGCCATAACTCTAAAAATTAATCAAATTAAACTTTAGCAGATTTACCAGCCTTACGACGTACTACCTCACCTACGAAACGAACTCCCTTACCTTTGTATGGCTCAGGCTTACGGAACGAACGAATTTTGGCACATACTTGTCCTAAAAGCTGCTTGTCGGCTGACTCCAAAGTAATAATAGGATTACTCTTACGATCGGTTACAGCTTCTACCTTAATTTCAGAAGGTAATTCCATATGAATAGGGTGTGAAAATCCTAGGGCTAGTTCAAGGATTTGACCGGTTGATGTGGCACGATAACCTACACCTACAAGTTCCATCTTAACTACATAACCTTCAGAAACACCTTTTACCATATTGTTAACGAGAGAACGATATAAACCGTGCAATGAACGGTGTACTTTATCATCCGAAGGACGTGTAAAAGTTATCTCGCCATCCTCTACTTTCACCTGAATATCAGGGTTTACTACTTGTTTTAGTTCACCCTTAGGACCTTTAACGGTCACTACGTTATCGGCAATGCTTACATTTACTCCAGCAGGAACCGAAATGGGTGATTTACCAATTCTTGACATATTAATTCCTCCTTTTTAGTAAATAAAACATAAAACCTCACCGCCTACTTTTGCTACTCGGGCTTCTTTGTCGGTCATCACACCTCTAGAAGTAGAGAGTATGGCAACGCCAAGGCCGTTTAGTACACGCGGTATGCTGCGATAACCGGTATATGAACGAAGACCTGGTGTACTAACGCTCTTCAGTGCTTTGATAGCAGGAGCTTTAGAAACCGGATCATACTTAAGGGCAATCTTAATCATACCCTGTTTGTCATCCTCTACAAATTTGTAGTTGAGGATATAACCTTTGTCAAAAAGGATCTTAGTGATATCCTTTTTAAGGTTAGACGCCGGGATTTCAACCACCCGATGTCTTGCCATGATGGCGTTCCTGATACGAGTCAGGAAATCTGATACTGGATCTGTAACCATAAATTAATGCTTAAATTGATCACGATAACGTGACAATATTTAACATGAAAACTTACCAACTTGCTTTTTTCACACCGGGGATCAAACCGGCAGATGCCATTTCTCTGAAAGTAATACGCGAGAGACCAAACTGACGCATGTATCCTTTCGGACGACCTGTAAGTTTGCAACGGTTGTGCATACGAACAGGAGATGCGTTTTTAGGTAAAAGCTGAAGAGCAACGTAGTCGCCCTCCGCTTTTAGTTTGGCTCGCTTCTCAGCATATTTGGCAACAAGTTTGGCCCTTTTTACCTCACGGGCCTTCATTGATTCCTTAGCCATGAATTAGTTCTTTTTTGTGTTTTTAAATGGTAAACCAAA
>CAZWOA010000216.1:0-1752 GCA_964635545.1 uncultured Marinilabiliaceae bacterium | reverse complement strand
CTGGAGTTTGGCTCTAACTAGATATAATAATCAGTATAAAATTTTTTATGCTGATTATTTTTTTCTATTTTTATATCTAGTTATATAACTAGTTTTAACTAAAACATTAAGCCATGGGATTTCCAACAAAAATTCAATTGATAAAAAGAAGTGCTAGTGAACAGTGGTATGTCAACTTCCCTTCAGCTGTAGCACAAGCGATGGAACTTGAAAAGGGAGAAATTGTAGAGTGGATTATTGAGGATAAACATCGTATGACACTCAAGCGCAACCATCAAACAGATGAATTGGATAAAAAAAAACCTTCAGAGGATCAATAGCAGATGAGCTTGATTCTATATTTAATCAATGTCGCTCTGCCTTTTCGACCCATGAAGCTTGGAGTCTTGGAAGGGATTTGATGTATGGAGAGCTAACTTGTTTAGGCAGACATACCGTTACCGGAATGCTCACTTCCAGTGGCAATCAGTTTAAAGATTGGACTTCTGCCTATAGATTGTTTAGCAAACAAAGAGTTGATGTGTCTAGCATATTTAAAGTAGTACAAGAAAATACACTTAAAGAGACTAATAATCTACCGTATATTATTGCACACATGGACGATACCATCATAAAGAAAACAGGAAAACGAATTCCAGGTACTGCCTGGAGACGAGATCCGCTTGGTCCTCATTTCCACACAAATTTTATTTGGGGACAACGTTTCATTCAAGTGTCACTTGCTCTACCCAAAGAAGGTAATATTGGTCAATCAAGAGCTATACCTGCCGATTTTCATCATTGCCCTACAGTCGTTAAACCTAAAAAGACAGCAGATGAAGCACAAATAACAGCATATAAAGAAGAACAGAAAATTGCAAAATTAAGCCGTCAAGGCATCTCAAGGATCTCATTGCTGCGTAAAAGATTAAACGAACAAGGATATGGGGACAAAGAATTAGTTGTTGGTGTAGATGGTAGCTATACTAATAAAGAGGTTTTGAAAAATATACCACAAAACACAACTATAATAGGACGCATACGCAAAGACACTAAACTTTATTCTATTCCAGAAACACAACCTCAATCAGGACGTAAACGTGTATATGGAGAGCAATTACCAACCCCTGAACAAATAAGACAATCAGACGAGTATCCTTGGGTACAAGAAAATGCTTGGGCCGCAGGTAAAATCCATACTTTTAATATTAAGATTATTCCTATCGTAAGGTGGCGGTCGGCAGGAGAGCAAAATCTTAAATTGATTATCATTAAACCACTGGGTTATAGATTAACAAAAAACTCAAAAATTCTTTATAGAGAACCGACCTATCTAATATGCACAGAGACAGACCTTACCATAAAAGAATTATTACAAGCTTATCTATGGCGTTGGGAAATTGAGGTGGATTTTAGAGAGGAAAAAACATTGCTCGGCTGTGGACAGGCTCAGGTAAGAAATCCTAATTCGATCGAGAGCATACCCGCATTTGTTGCAGCAACATATGGATTGTTGTTAATAGCGAGCCATAGGGCTGAAAAAGTTCCTAATAATCCAACGCTACCAAGACCCAAATGGTATCCTAAAAAAGAAGATAACAGAACCACAACAGGTGATTTACTTAATAATCTGAGGGCACAATTATGGGCAAAAGCTACAAATTTGAATTTCTTGGCCTTCGTGGATGCACAGGATAAAGCACGAAGCCTCAAAAACAAAATTAGACATAATGAAACTGCTGCATTCTATGTGAGAAATTAGCCAAACTCCAG
>CAZWOA010000215.1:0-1775 GCA_964635545.1 uncultured Marinilabiliaceae bacterium | reverse complement strand
TTTTATTGCAGCATGATACTTTAATGCTACAAAGATTTCGCACCTACGGCGCTGATTTTAGCTGCTAAACCATTATGGGAATTAAGAACGTAATAATCAAGAAAACAAATCTTAACTATCTTAATGGTGAAAAATCTGTGCAATCCCGTTTATACGGGATATCGCATTTCGTTCTCTCTGTGTTCTTTGTGCCTTTGTGGTTAAAAATCTAAACCATTAAGGAAGTTAAGCCATTCCCCGCAGGGGATATATCATAAGTAACCGTATGCAAGCGAAGCGCAGCTTACGACCCTAAATCAGGTGGTGCATGAACCACGCATGGGGTGAGATTATCGATAACCTTGTATTCTTATATAGTGAAAACATCAATACATTCAATACATAATCCCACCCTAGCAGGGTTAGTGTCCTTACCATATCACCACCGTAAGCTGCGCGGTGCTTGCATACGGTTAATTATAATTGAACCCTTGCAGGGTTGATTCGCAGAACGTAAAGTTAGTTTCACGTAGTCCAAGTTATTTAATAATTTTCTCTCGGTAATTTGAAATAGTCTCGTCTATATGATTCAACTCTGATACCCAATCTACCAGTTCGTTATTCAACCACGCAATCCCCTCTATTATTTCCTTTTTGTATTCATCCAGTACAGTGAGGTTCCAAGAAATTGCCTCATGATGAAAGATACGATTTCTTAACCTCCGAATTCTATTGAACTTGGTGCTCATTGTTTTTCGTTTACGCATATTTTTAGGGCAATTGGGGAACGCCAAGCGTAAATTCTTCCATAGGGTCATCTCAAATTTCGTATCGAATAGTGAAGTCCAAAATCCAAAGGAAAGCTCAGCAATAATGCGACCTGGGCTTATTTCTTTCTTCTCTGATAGTATATTCGTTCTGGCTTGCGATATCCTGTCTATTTGGAACCTGCTGGCTATCTTGACAAAGTCCCTGTGGTCATACCACTCCTTATCGTTAAATTTTTTAGTGAGCTGGTAATCCATAGAGTTCCTCAAACCGACTTCTAATATCGCCAGCAGTGGGTAGTATGCCTCCGATATAAGGATATTGCTTTTATAGTGGGTAAAGGCTTTCAACAAGTCGTTCCCGTGGTAGTTTAGGTAGGGTTCTAACCGCTCTTTGGAAATAATTCGTTCGACTATGCTATTGCTATTCATAATTTTATTACCTTTGCAGTGTAGTCCCGGTGATTCCTCTCCCAGTCTCTTCTGCTGGTGATGAAGCCGGGTTTTTTGTTTACTTCTATTAAATATACGTTTTCCCTCTCTTAAATCCCACGCTTACACCTATGGGGTTTCTACTAAGTCTATTGGGTTTTGCCAATTACAATGTACTATAAAACACAGCTTTATGTTTCTCCAACTCGCTTGACTACCAATTATAAAACCATTAAGGAAGTTAAGCCATTCCCCGCAGGGGATAAATTATAATTAACCGTATGCAAGCGAAGCGCAGCTTACGGATTTAGCTAAGGTGAGTAAAGCCCCGCATGGGTGAGATTATCTATTTTCCTCGTTAAGACTGCAAAAACTAACCTATTTGGTTTTAGATACCACTCCTACGGAGTTTTATTGCAGCTTGATACTTTAATGCTACAAAGATTTCGCACCTACGGCGCTGAGTTAAGCTGCTACCCATTATGGAGGTTAACATTTTAATAATCAGGATGATAAACCTCAACTATCTTAATGGTGAGAAACAACTAATTAAAAGCTACATAATCGAAAAAAGGTATTTACCATTTAACTATTCAA
>CAZWOA010000214.1:0-1788 GCA_964635545.1 uncultured Marinilabiliaceae bacterium | reverse complement strand
ATAGTTAAATAGTTAAAGGGTGAAAATCCCGCTAGCTATCGGAAGAGTTCAATAGTCGTCAAGACATTGAAGCGTTGGCGAACTCATAGCAAGACAGGCTAGAAGGCATGATAGTCAAGTCGCAGAGCAGTGATACATTGGTGGTCTTGGAACAAGCCTACGACTAATTACAATTATACGAAACGTAATTATTATTAAGACCAGATTTTTATCGTATAATGCCGATGTGATAGCCGTTATGCTAATGCAATTGGCATATTACGGATATCCAATCGGTATAACTCTATTTACTAACAACAGTAAAGCTACATAAAACATAAGATGATTCACTATTTTTTGTAATACAGATTATATTTTAGGGATAGTCCTTTTTTTGTGTCTAAATCAAAGGGAGAAAGAGTACATTCAGGACAAGAGCCTTTAACAAAAGACCTATTTAATTCTTTATTCCCTGGAACCATTGTTACATTGAAATCTTCAAAATTACTTTGCCCCTCAGCATCAACAAATTCAATTCCTAAAAAAAAAGAATCCACACCCTATATTTTGATATCAAATTCTAATAAATCAATATGTATAACCTCATTTATTTCTTTGCTTACAAAATATAGTGTCTGATTATTGAGGTAATTAGAACTTGGCATGCCATTTTCAGATGCCAACACTAATGGTTTTATATAAAATCCCTCATTCTCAAATCCTTGCCACTTATAGTTAAAAAAGAATTCAACGCCAACAAGGTTATAGCAGATGTTTTTATCAATATCTATTTTAGTAATTAAAGATGTTTTTCCTTTCCCCCTTACGTGTATGCTACCTTTTTTATTGTTTGATTTTATAATTGACAAACCTTGGTTAGCATAAACAGATACTTCCTGAAGATTAATTATTGTATCAGAGCACGATATACTTTTTTGTGCATTAACTCCAATACTAAACAACACAAACATTAATGTCAATTCAAAAATTTTCTTCATAATAAATTGTTTTAAGACAGGAATAACGTAAAGCATTATTCCTGTCAGATTAAGTAATCTATAGTAAGTGAGAACAATCTATTTCCATATCAGTTATTTCAGTATCATATCTAATCCACAAAAAATATCGCTTACATACAGTTTGTGTGACATAGCATGATTTTCCGCCACCAGTCGTAATGGTCTCACATTCAGAACCAAAAGATTTTGCTTAAGCTTTGTTTGGAAGAATAAATAAGAAAAGTAAAATTAAGCCTAAAAATGGAGAAATAATTCTTTTAGTAACTTTCATAACTATAATTTTAAATTCATCCTTACTCTTTCGTTTTTCTGGATCCACGGTTTATATATGTTTAATGTCGCTTCAACTTTCACATAATCGACGTTGGGAGGTAATCCCATATTTTAAATGTGCTGTAAATTGTACAGTTTCATAAATCTATTTTTAAATTCTCACATCAAAGTTACAACAGCAAACCTATCATTTTACCAATTTCAAAACAGATAGGCGGTTTTTCACCACATTTATTGGTGAAATTGGCTGGTTTTCACTCTGTTTCAGCTGTTATACGAAAGATTTTACTACTCTTTTACTCCTAATAATTCTCAACAACCCCAAGATTCAGCAATAATCAACACCAACAACCTGGCTGACAGATACCACAGCTTTACAAGTTCTATCTGTTACCACGGGCTTCAGCCCGTGGCTAAACGCCTACTAAAGAAGGACTTTAGTCCAAAAAAAGAGTGTTTTGGCTAAAGCCATCTCACCCCACCCGCACAACCACGGGCTGAAGCGGCGTGGTAATTA
>CAZWOA010000213.1:0-1797 GCA_964635545.1 uncultured Marinilabiliaceae bacterium | reverse complement strand
ACACAAGCACCAACCACCGATTGGAGAATGTAGTTCGTAAGACTCATCTTACCAATGGGCGAAAGCAGATTAAGCGTAGGTTGAATCCTTTTGTTGTAAAAAAGAAGTATGAAACCGGAGGCTAAAAACAGCATAAATGCAAAATTTGCCCACAGATTAAGTATTGCAGATATGTATTTTCTGATATTTTCCGAATCGGTAAACACATCAGAATTCGATTTAAAATGAAAAAACGGAATAAAAATCAAGGCTGATATAACCAAAGTCCTCTTCCAAAACTTAATATTTTCGGGCGTATTGTAAAATATGCGTTTACGGCCGGCAAGAAATCCCAAAAGGAAAAGAGCCAGAGTCTGCTCGATGCGGCCATATTCAAAATACCACAGTAATGAGGCGATACGTCCATTGGTTACATTACTCTTAACCAACTCAAGAAATGAAGTACCTGCAAGAAAATCGCCCGATTTAGCATAAAACGGTATAAATGAAGGCATTGCAGGGGCAATATCTGGGTTTTGGATAGCCATTACAAGTCTAACCAATAATATGGGCTGTAGCAAAAGCACAGAGGCAAATATCAATAACGCCTTATTGCTGAGGGTCTTAAACGGAATTAGGAACAGCCCTAAAATAGCATAAAGAACCAGAATCTCACCACGGTAAAACATGGTATTTATAAATCCGAAGCCTATGAGAAGAATCATCCGCCACATAAAACGGAAACTGAAATCACTGCCCTCGGCATCGCGATTTTTCGATTGAATAAAGAAGGTCAACCCAAATAAAAGTGCAAATATTGCATACGATTTACCACCGAAGAGGAAGAAAAAAGAGTCCCACACCATTTTGTCAAGCGACAGCATCCATTGGGGCAGTGCAGGATTAACTGCAGCCACTTCAAACATTTCGATATTGTGAAGAAGCATTATCGACACCAAGGCAAATCCCCTGAGTGCATCCACCACGGTTATACGTGCGGCGTTATGTGTGTTTTCAATTTTCATGTTACAAATATACCATTAACGAAGTAAAAGTACCAACTATTAAAATGATTAACTTAAGTTTCGCATGTCCTTTTTAGCTGGCATGGCTACGAGGTTTGAAATTAATGTCTTTTGTAAGCATCTCATTTTCAGTTAATAATTTTGCATTAACAATTCGGTGATTTTTCTAATTTTCCAAAATGAGTTTCTTGGCAAGCCAAGCGAACAAGTTGGAGCGAGCTCCGCTGAACGTTGTTTCATAGCTTCGCTACCTATGACAATGTAAATATGTTATAGGTAGTAAATAGTTTTACCCAAAAAGAAGATTTAGCTACGCTGAACTTCGTTTCTCCCTGCGGTCGGAATGACTTTGTCAACTTTTATTTTGTGGATGGGGATTGTTTGGCGGCAGAGCCGCCAAACAATCCCCCCCTCCAAAAGCCATAGCAAGCAATCTGTCATTTCGAACGTAGTGAGAAATCTCGAGGCATCGTAGTATTACATCACCATAGCACATCGTCATAAATATCCTTTTCACTTGTAGTAAAAAAGTCATTTATCTCTAAAAGTATTGTCGTATCTTTGTTTAATATCATATTTTATGGATTTTGTTTTGCGACTTAAAGATACTGATTATCAGTGGTTTTGCATAATAAATACTCTGCTATCTTATTGCAAATCAACTAATTAATTTACTTGCGAAAGTTTAATGAAATAACTATTTATCGTAGAAAAACAAACTGAAGCTTGCAAAAATTGAATGCATTAACAAAAAACCGAATCAGAATGAGTTGAAATCATCTGATTCGGTTAA
>CAZWOA010000212.1:0-1831 GCA_964635545.1 uncultured Marinilabiliaceae bacterium | reverse complement strand
GTGAGTTTCCATCCACCGGGGCGCAGGCACAGCCTGCACAAAATTAATCAATTTTATTAACTTTAAATTTTGTGTTTATGAAAAACTTAGATTTGAACAACTACGGTGTTCTGGAAATGGATGCTGTGGAAATGAGAGAAACGGATGGCGGGATAGGGTTTCTGGAATGGTTAGCTCTTGCCTACCTTGGGACATTGGCTGTAGAGGCTATGATTGATGGGCAGAAGTGTGTGGATGATTTTATAGAAGGTTTTAATTCAGCGTATAATAGTTAAAAAAAGGAGGGAAAAATGAATTTAAATGTTATGAATTTAGTTGAACTTGACCACCACGAAGCTTTTGCTATCTCAGCTGGTTCTGACTCAGCATGGGGTCTTTTAGGTGAGGTTTGTGGTTATATAGCAAAAGCAGCTGTAGCAGTTGGCGAAAAAATAGTCGAAACTACTAGCCAGTTGCCCGCAACCCCTCAAATGATGGGATAAATACATTACAACCTCTTATTATTATGAGAGGTTGTTTTAAATTAAGAATAGTTATGGAGTCTTTACTTTTTATTATAATAACAGCGTTTATGCTAGGTGTGTTACATCTTATAAAGAACTTTCGCATTTCTAATGTTTTTCCTTGGAAGGTTAAGTATGTAGGACTTGTTTTTATAATCGTTAACGTTATGTTATCATTTTTTTTGGAATTTAATAATAATGAAAACCTTAGGTTTTTTCTATGTATCATAGGGCTAATTCTCATATTATTGTCTAAGGATAGAAGACAAATTGTAAATGTGAGTAAAACTGAACTGTTCATATTTTCCTTTGTGTGTTGCACTTTGATTTATCTGTTCTCGGCTCTGTTTATTAATGATTTTACAGCAATAGTAAGTCTTCCTGTGTTTGTTATTTATATGCTGTTTCTACAAGTATTTATCTATCATGTTCTACTGTTTAAAAGTGTGAAAAATAACAAGTATAATGAAAACAAATAGACTTTTTAGTTTCCTTATTCGGCTAAATTCTCTACTATATATATTGCTATTTGTTGTGGTTGATTATATTTCTTTACAAATCACACATTTATTTCCATCAGGAGCAGGAAAGAATGATGTGGCAAATATGCTTAATACTCCTTTTAAAGAAGTTTTCTTTGGTATTATTATTGGACCATACATTGAAACCTTACTATTTCAAACACTTGTAATTTTCTTGATTTGCAAGATTGTTAAGCGACCTAAATACAACTTTTGTCTATCAATACTTCTTTCTGCAATACTGTTTTCTATTTCTCACACATATAGTTTGTATTATGTATTATATGCCTTTATAGGAGGTGTTATTTATGCTAATGCTTATTATTTTGCACGCTATAAAAAATGGAGTGCAACTTTAACTGTATTTATTATTCACGCTATACACAACACCATTACCACTTACATCAATTAGTAAAGTCAATTTAGAAAAAGAGTTCTGAACGACAAGAAAAGATTTAATTCCCAATTTTAATTATATCGAATCTTATTGGGATGATTATAATACTGTGCCTCTTCCAAAATGGATAATAAATCGCATAGATAAAAGCCCCGAAGTATTGTAAATTGAGCTTTTGGGGCTAGTAGTGTTGAAATTAGCCACGGGCTGAAGCCCGTGGTAACTGAAAGAACACTATGTACCTATGTGGTTAATATTTTTAACAAGAAATAAACAGTAACGGGATACATAATCTCCATACTACTTTTTTATGAGAGTGGGGGCGATTATTTTTACAATTGTAACGTTCCAGAATACCCCGATGGACAACCTTGTGAGTTACCATCCACCGGGGCGCAGGCACAGCCTGC
>CAZWOA010000211.1:0-1887 GCA_964635545.1 uncultured Marinilabiliaceae bacterium | reverse complement strand
ATGATAGAGTCGGAGCGCAAAAAAATGCTTCCCGATGGTGATGTGCAATTCAAAACCCAGAGCATGACATTCAAAAACTTCCTTGCCATATTGGAAGAGAATTTCCGTCGCCCCGAAAGTGTGGAGTTCTATGCCGAGAAGCTGTTTATGTCGTCACGCAACCTCAACATCATCTGCCAAAACATACTTCAGCAAAGCGTATCAGAAATAATAGAGACACGAAAACTCATTGAGGCCAAAAACCTGCTTGCCGGCACCGATAAGTCGATATCAGAAATAGGTTACGAGCTGGGTTACAGCGAGAAATCGTACTTCACCAACGTGTTCAAAAGGAAATCGGGACAGACGCCAACCGAGTTTAGAGAAGAGATGCGAAGCCTTATTTCCTAAATTTACAACCCTCCTTCCGAATTTCGTTACCCACTGCCTGTTAATTGATTGCATCTTTGCATTATCAAATTTATAAATCATTTAACACGTTAAAATATGGCACAAGTAACAAAGTGGGTTCTCGACCCAACGCACAGCGAACTTACCTTTAAGGTAAAACACATGATGATATCCAACGTGAAGGGTGAATTTACTAACTTCGCAGTTGAAGTGGCCGGTGAGGATATTTTCAAATCAAACGTATCGGTAACTATTGATGCTTCATCAATCAACACAAACAACACCGACAGGGATAACCACCTTAAATCGGCCGATTTCTTCGATGTGGAAAATCATAAAGATATCACCTTCAAAAGCGTGTCATTCAAGAAAAAAGATGACGATGAGTATGAGCTAACCGGAGTGCTTACCATCAAAGGAGTAAGCAATAACGTAACTCTTGATGTTGAGTTTGGCGGTATCAACAAAGATCCATGGGGAAATGAGAAAGCAGGCCTTTCAATAAACGGAAAGCTTAACCGTAAAAACTGGGGATTAAACTGGAATGCAGCCCTTGAAGCCGGCGGAGTACTGGTGAGCGAAGAGGTGAGAATTGCCGGTGACCTACAATTTGTAAAACAGGTAACAGAATAATCTGTACCCCTTCTAAGGGATTATGGATAGAAAAACATTTCTTAAATCATTGATTGTATTGCCATTAACAGGAGCAGCCATGAAACTGGAACAATTAAATAAAGTGACCGGAAATATGAGCAGCACGGAAAAAATGCCCGTGCTGTTCCTTGGCCATGGCAGCCCCATGAACGCCATTGAGGAGAATGAGTTTGTACAGGGGTTCAGAAAAATTAGCACTCAAATTCCAAAACCTAGTGCCATACTATGCATTAGTGCGCATTGGGAAACTCGCGGCACATTTGTTACTGCAATGGAGCATCCTGCTACCATTCACGACTTTGGCGGATTCCCCAAAGAGCTGTTCGATGTACAATATCCTGCACCCGGAAATCCGGAGCTGGCACTGCAAACCCAATTACTTATAGATAAAGCCGATGTAAAACCGGATTATAAATGGGGTCTCGACCATGGAGCATGGAGCGTAATAAAACATCTATACCCCGATGCGAATATTCCCGTTATTCAGTTGAGTTTAGATTATGGTAACTCTGCGCAGCATCACTACGAACTGGCGCGCCAAATTAAGAGCCTTCGCGAAAAAGGAGTATTGATAATAGGCAGCGGTAACATGGTGCATAACCTGCGCAAAGTGGCATGGGACAGACTTAACGAAACATACGGTTATGACTGGGCGTTGGAAGCAAACGAAAAGATGAAACGGTTTATTATGAATGGCGACCACCAGTCACTCATAAACTACACACAGCAAGGTCGTGAGTTTCAGCTCTCAATACCCACACCAGAGCACTACCTGCCGCTGCTCTATGCTTTGGCACTGAAAGATAAAAATGAATCGGTTACACTGTTCAACGACAAGCCCGT
>CAZWOA010000210.1:0-1915 GCA_964635545.1 uncultured Marinilabiliaceae bacterium | reverse complement strand
GTTTCCTCTTTTACTGCAATCTTAGCTTGCTCAAGTTGTTGCGCCAGCCCTTTGAACACGGTTGATGCCATATCGTATGTATCGCTAAGCTGCTGATACTCAATATCTACCCGCTCCGAAACTATATTACGATGCCTATCCTTATAAGTAAAAAACGCTCTTTGGGCATTTTCATATTCAGCCTTTTTCTCGTTATAGCTCTCTTCTACAAAGAGCAAATTTTGCCGTGTTTGCTGGGTTTTATAATCGATAACATACTGCTGTAACAGTTCAATGGCCTTCTGCACAAGCTGTGCTGCAAACACAGGTTCTTCAGTAGTTGCCTTCACCGATATTAGGCCACTTTTCTTATCAACCTCAACCGAAAGCTTATCCTGAAGCGATTTGAATATATCCTCTTCATCTTCGGTAAGTTCAAGCACACCATATTCCTTTTTCAGGAGAGCTTCATCCTTGTTTTTTTCACCAAAAATTGCATTTTTAATTGTCCACGGCAGTCCCAATGTGTATTTCATGATATTTCCACCTACAGTTGGAATAGTATCCGCCATTTGATAGTCGTAATATGAAATAGGAGCCTCATATTTCTCAAAGTTAAACTTCTGATGCACAAGCTCATTCAGGAACGGATAACTCTCCATCACCTGTGGATAAATCTCGGCCGGGATACCTGATGCATCACCCATCATGGCACCAAGGTTAATACCTGCCATACCCGCAAGGGCACCAAGTCCACCCAAATTACTACTTTTTTTCTCTGCTGATGGAAGCAAAGTTGTAGATGCCGAATATTTTGCCGGCGAAGTAAAAGCAATCACAATACCAATCAGTAGTGCAATACCCATCGAGTAATAAATCGTTTTACGTCCTGCCCAGATGGTCTTCACGAGAGCCACTAGGTCAATTTCATCATCTTTAATTATTGGTCCTATTTTGTCTTTTTGCATGGTCGGTTTTTTTAACTTTAATTTATTTCATTAAGTACTGAAAGGAACGAGAGTGTCGAGAGGAGCGAGAGTGTCGAGAGGAAGAAAGAAAGTAAGAAAGTAAGAAAGATATCATTAATTTTCTAACACTTCCCTCACAAATCAGCTACTGTATCACACTATAAATCCCTGCACTATCTTACTTCTTGTTTTTTCCAACAAATATCGCTTGAAAGAAATAATTCCTGAAGATATCTTTTTACACCTAGATCTAAGAAGGTGAGCCTTCTCTAAGGTCAAATAATTTAAATCCTCAGCTAAATAAGTCATACTTTGAACTTCACCACAAGATCCTTTAGCATATTTAAAAAACAGAACTAATTCTTTAGAGGAATTCCGGTCATAACCTTCAGCTATATTATTCATAATGGAGATACCTGCTCTTTGAAATTGATCCTTAAAACCATAATCCTTACAATCTTTCAAATAATTATAAATATCATTGACAAGTGCTCTTGCTTCCTGCCAAATAAAAAGATCTTCAAAACGCTTACCATACATAAACCATAGTGTTTTAATTTCAAAACATTCTTTAAAAGACCTCTTTTCTGTAATAACTCCCACTACTTTAAAACCTAACGAAACTCTCACCCCTTTCGATACTTTCGCCCCTCTCGATACTCTCGCTCCCCTTGCACCTCTCGCTCCCCTTGCACCTCTCGCTCCTTTCCCTACTTATTATTCAACGAAACAATAGTTGCAATTGTTAATCCTATGGAGGCAAGAGCACTACCAAGTCCAATCCAGGCTTGTGGGGTCATGCCATCACGTTGAGGCCTACGGGGCACCACAATTTCCGATCCCGGCATAACTTTCGGGTAACGTCGCACAAGGAAGTTGCCCTTAGTTGCTGCCGCACCACCATTGGGGTAGATGACATAAACACGTCCTCGGCGGGCATCATTGGCAAAACCACCACTCATATTGAT
>CAZWOA010000209.1:0-1921 GCA_964635545.1 uncultured Marinilabiliaceae bacterium | reverse complement strand
TTATAATACCTTGATTTTATTGTTTCATACACCTCATTGGCTATCGACTCATTGTAAGTATGCACTATAATATTACGATCCTCAAGAGCTTGTAACCACAAGGCACCATCGGTTATATATTCGTTTTGAAAAGCAGTCTTAATACACTCTCGCGGACTCTTTACCATAAATCCTTCCGATTCAAGATAATCCTTCAACACCTTCCAACCCAGTTCGAACGATATTTCATAAAACTGAATTATACCGGCACGCTCTACCTCACTGGGGGAGTCGATAGTAAGCGTCCTCTCCAGCATAAACAGTGCCTTAGAATAGTTCTCAAACCGCTGTTTCCAACGTATATCTTTATAATTCATCTATACAGCTATTTAAGTACATCAACAGTATGTAATTCTTGGGTTGAGTGTTCGTTTGTTCGTGGTTCGTGGGTCGCCCTACGACTGAGCGCCATAGGTGCGGAATATTGTTCAATTTCGTAGAAAAAACAACCAATCTATCGCCGCTCTGCGGCTATGATTTCCACACTGCATTGCATGATTGCTACCAGTCTGTCGCCGCACCTGCGGCTTAAAAACTATCTGCTTCAGCCGCCCCAGCGGCATTAAACCGACTATTAAACTATTTAACTATTCTACTAATTAACTTTTGACCTATTGATCTATTGACCTATTAATCTATTGAACTCCCCTACAAGTCTGTTGGTCGAGCATTTATAATGACCTTATCCCCAATAAGATATCGCTCCTAGGGAGCTTATGCTCATATTATCGGTAATATTTTCCTACAAAGATTTCGCTCCCCTGGAGCTGACGCAACTCAATGATTTACTGACTTATAACTTGATTCGTGGTTCGTAATTCGTCTTTGATCTTTCGTGGTTCGTAATTCGACCATCGCCCAACTCCCTTCCCCACCTTCCACAGCTTCGCCCCCTCACTCACATAATGCGGTAAGAAAAGGGAACCCAATAATACAGAAAAGGCACACCACACCTATGTGATTATGCCCCTGTATTCAGACCTCAAAAGTAGTTATAATGATACCAAAAAACAAATCATAATATTGAAAATAACCTCAATATAACAAGGTTTATAAAATGATGGCTAACTACTATAAATAAAAAAAGCGCCCCCGAAACGAAGAGCGCTTAACAAATAAAATATTGTAAATCAGAATAGAACAGAAATACCTACTTCTACTCCAAATCTGTTTGAGTTAATTTTATACTTAGTATCGTCACGATTGGTAAGGCCGGTATGGTAATATCCCAAAGATGCATCAAAAGCGATATACTCATTGATAAAATAAGAAAAACCACCGTTTAGATGGAAGTTGAACTGACTGTATTTTGCCTCACCCAATTTTTGGGTTCCAATTCCGATAAGCCCCTGGGCAAATGGTCTGATTGTCTCTCCATTGAAGTAGTAACGAGCCATAGGACCAAAAAACAAAGAGGTAGCATCGTAATCATCATTTTTAGAATAATCTACACCAATTGCAGCACCAATAGCTAAGTTATCAATAACAAAATAGCTGGCCATAGGAGTTAAGCTAAAATTAGTAGTGCTATAATCTTCTCCCTTCACACCATCATATTTTTCTGTGGTTTTGCCAAATAGGATAGATAGGTCTGACGCACCTGAAACCATGTAACGTCCTTTCTCTGTTTGAGCCATACCTGCAACGGTAATCAATGCCATTACGGCAAATGCAAATAATCTTCTTTTCATCTTAAATTTATTTTGGTTAATTAAAGTCGCAAACATAGTAAAAAAACCCTATTATCCAAATTAATAATTATTTCCCTCTCCGTCATATCTTGGCAGAACCCTCTCCCCCTCGTTTGCATCGAGGGGAATTGGCACTGCATTTTTAATGCAAATTACTGAACACCAATAACTTATAATGGATTGAAAATCCT
>CAZWOA010000208.1:0-1978 GCA_964635545.1 uncultured Marinilabiliaceae bacterium | reverse complement strand
GAAGTTACGAAACCGAAATTGCAGAGCAATCATTTTTAAAACTCAAAAACGGAGTTAACAGTTTTATCAACGAAACCAATTTCAAACGGTTCTTAATGATTGTAAAATCCGCAGGATTTATTTCGCCAAAACTTATTCGTTCACAAAACGCTATCAATTTTGCTTACATCGTTTACTTGAAACTGAAAGAATTCGGAGTAAATTCAGTTGCTATTGAAAGCTACGTTAGAAAATGGTTAGTTTACTCGATTTTGACAGGAAGATATTCAGGCTCGCCTGAAAGTACATTTGATTTTGACATCAAACAAATATCTCAAAAACCATTTGCGGAATATTTAAAAGAAAAAGAAGATGGAGAACTTTCAGATGCGTTTTGGAACGCTTCTTTGCCTCAAAGTTTAGATACTTCCGTTGCAAGCAGCCCATATTTTCACGTTTTCCTTGCTTCGCAAGTAAAAGCAAACGACAGAGGATTTTTATCAAAAGACGTTTTGGTTGGCGACCTAATTTCTTTGCGTGGCGACATTCATCATTTATTTCCGAAAGACTATTTAAGTAAAAACGGACTTGATAGAAGTAAATACAACCAAATTGCAAACTACGTTTATATGCAATCGGAAGTAAACATAAAAGTTGGCAACAAACCACCGAAAGATTACTTTGAATTGATTAAAACTCAAATGCAAGACGACAACAGACAAGTAAGCGGACTTTCGACTGAACAAGAACTTTTGGATAACTTAAAAATGAATTGCGTTCCGACTGAAATTATGGAAATGAACGTTGACGATTATCAAGATTTTTTGACTCTAAGACGAAAATTAATGGCTCAAAAAATCAAGGGATATTACCATTCTTTGTAGTTCAAATCCGAAAATATTTAGTGAAAAAGTTGCGTAATCAAATTTAATTATGTACTTTTGCATCAACAGTACCCATTCTGCATACCATAAGAACTGCAAGTGGGTCATTTTTTTTATATAGCTATGTCAAATAAACCTGCTTACAGCATAGCCGACCAAATCACACTTTTAAAGCAACGAGGAATGTTTTTTAGAGATGAAGGCAATGCACCCCACTTTTTAGAAAACATTAGTTATTACCGCTTAAAAGGTTATTGGTGGGACACACAAAACGATTTTACAAATCACACTTTCCACTCAAATACGTATTTCGAGGACATCATAGACCGCTATAATTTCGACCGTCATTTACGATTGATTTTGTTTGATGCTATCGAAC
This sequence comes from uncultured Marinilabiliaceae bacterium, assembly GCA_964635545.1. Lineage (GTDB taxonomy): Bacteria > Bacteroidota > Bacteroidia > Bacteroidales > Marinilabiliaceae > JAGPIS01. The sequence continues at coordinate 736 of CAZWOA010000208.1, read as the reverse complement.
GTATCGAAATTGCTTTACGAACAAAAATGATTTATCATTTATCAATGGCTTATGGTGGATTGTGGTATTTAGATTCTTCGCTTTTTAATTCGTCAACTAATACAATTAACGGAGTTACCAAAACGATTTATCAAAACACAATTGATGAACTGCAAAAGGAATTCAACCGTAGTCAAGAAATTTTTATAAAAGACCATCGTTATCGCTATCCAAACGAAGATGCTGATGCATGGAAAATATTGGAAGTTGCTTCTATGGGAACACTTTCTAAATTGTACAAAAATCTAAAACACCAACTTCCCGAAAAAGCAACGATTGCTAAAGAAATGGGATTGAATTTACATAGTGAATTATCCAGTTGGTTGGAGGCGATTACTTATGTTCGAAATATCATTGCACATCATTCGAGATTGTGGAGCAGAAATATGGTAAAGCGACCAACGGAAAATCTAAACAATCCAATCGGACAATGGTTTGATAATCCTTTGACACAAGTACAAACGAAAAAACCATTTTTGATAATTTCCTGTATGGTTTATTTATGCAACAAAGTAACACCAGGGCACCAAATCAAAACCAAAATTTTAGACTTATTCAATACCAATCCAAACATTCCTATATACAAACTTGGTTTTCTGAATAATTGGAAAAATGAACCACTTTGGGAATAAGGGCGAACACATAACAACTAAGGTCTCGTTTTGCCCAACGGGCATGAAATGAGACCGCTGTTGAA
>CAZWOA010000207.1:0-2087 GCA_964635545.1 uncultured Marinilabiliaceae bacterium | reverse complement strand
ACGCACAACTCTAGCATATAACATCCTGCTTCAAGCACACTAATATCAAACGAGCGGCCTTGAGAAGTAAAGCTATAAGTACTGCCATCGGCTTGAATGCAATTAAGAACTAAGTTTGTGTATTCAGCAAAAGTTTCTGGAAGTTCCAAAATGCCATCATAGAAAATAGCATAATCGGGTAAGGATGGAACTTTTTTTATTTCCCCCTTTGTTATCTCTTTCCGTAAAGGAATTTTTGTACTAATTCTTGAATAAGCATTAATGGAATAAAAAGACATTACCAAAAGGGATAAAATAATTAGTTTGTTCATGTGTATATATTTTTAACTGTTTTCACACATCAAAAATACACACATAACAAAACGGTTTTACACGTTTTGGAACTACAAACCTGCCGTTTACCAAAATAAATTTATAACAAACTACTAATGTGCGCATTACAAAAATCTCGTTTACCACATTTGTTGATAAAAAACGACTTTTTTCACTCTGTTTCGAGTGATTGGGGAGCAGATTTTACGTCAATTTTTTGGTTAATCTGGTATCTTCTCGATTTTATAACTTGAGATGATGTAATGAGTATCTGGGCAATTTGTTTATTATCCCAACCCTGATTCATAAAGTAATTTATCAGTAACTCTTCTTTGGTAAATTTAAACCCATTCAGCTCATCGGTATCTGCCATTAGTTCGTTATCAACTAATAAATTATATATATTATCCAAGGTAACTTTCCGGGTTTGCTTTTTAAGTTTTTGCAACTCATTTATAATATTAATATTGGCAATATTCTCTTTGTTAGAAATTATTTCAATCCGCTCGTCCATTTCGGCATTATATTTAAGTGTCAGCAGTAGCGCATTTGATGCTACTTTGTGCTTTTGCAGGTTATCCTGTATTTCGGTCTCCTGTGCTTTGCGTTTCACATGTTTAGCATAATGAAGGAAAAGTACAATCAATACAATAAGCAGGCCCACAACCAGTATAGCAATATACTTATGTAGATGAGCCTTCTCTTCGGCACTCTCCTGCTTCACCCTAAGCATATCGTAGCGTTTCTCTATCTCTATAAGTCGCTGCTTAGCAATCTCTTCGGTATAATCAAGACTTAAATCGAGTGCCTGTTCAAAATATTGGGCTGCAATTTTATAATTCTTTAATTCTGATGCTACAACTGCTGTATGTCGGAATGCCTCATAATACAATATTGAAGTATCTTTAATAGAAGCTATTGCCTTCTCTCCATAGTACAGAGCACTGTCGGGCATATTAAGATTATGGAATATGCTACTCATAGAATAATACAGCGGAGCTTCATTTACATAATCAGCAAAATCGGGTAATAATAGTTTTTTGATGTAGTACAAGGATTTCTCATTATCATCTTGAAGTTCAGATAGCAAAGAGCACAGACTATAAATATGTGATTGAAAATCCAGAGAAAGAGTTTCTTCAGGAGGTAAGGACCTTAATATCTTCTCGGCTTCATCAAGGCTATCCATCGAAATATAAATACTGCTAAGTCCAATTTTATCGGCAAGCAGCGAAAGAGTATCGTCTTGCATAGAACCGTATTTAATTGCTTCCTGTTGGTATATAAGAGCCTCAGTACAATTATTATAAAAAAGATGATTCGCTGCTAGGTAGTAGGCAATCATCCCTCGCAAAAATGGCTCCTCAATCTTATATTTTTCGCAAATGTTGCGTGCCTCTACCATTCGTTGAAATGCCACCGTATCTTCCTTATTTATACGATAACGCACCAGTCCGCTATAAAACATGCTGCGGGCAAACTGCAATGGGTCGTACCTCAGGCGGTGCGAAGCTTCATGGATAAGCGAATCGGATTGGAATACAGAGTCGAGCTTGTCACCCGCAATGGTATATATAAGCCTGTAATAGGCCTTGGATGTGCGGCTAAGCCCATCGGCATCATAATCAGCAAGCAGTGCCCAGCCCTTTTCAGCATCACTCCGCAGAAGCGAGTCTATGGCCACCAAATCGGCAGGATAGTGCCCGGGTTTATGCCTCACGCATCCACCGGCACACAATAAAGCAACCAAAAAACACAGTAATCTCATACAACAG
>CAZWOA010000206.1:0-2123 GCA_964635545.1 uncultured Marinilabiliaceae bacterium | reverse complement strand
ATAAATTCTATCGTTTTAACCAAACTGATAAGTTTACTTTCAACCAGGCATTTAAGATAGATTTTACTAAGGATTTGTACATGAGAGTGGCAGGAAACTGGTACTACAGCGAAGGATATTATGAGTCGTTTAATAAAGACTACTACTCTTCACCAACAACCTTAAATTCCACCAGAAGTTCTTCCGGATCATTCAATCGTGTTTTAGATCAGACATATAATGCCATTCTAAACTACGAAAAGCAGATTAGAGAACATTATATCTCTGTGATGGCAGGTACAGAATACTACGATACATATTCCTACGGCATTTCAGCTTCAGGTTCGGGAGCTGCTACTGATGACTTCCGTGACTTGGGACTTACATCGAGCGATAAGGATAAGAGGAGCATCGATTCGTATCACACTAAACAACGCATATTGTCATTCTTCGGTCGTGCCAACTACGATTATTTAGGAAAATACCTGTTATCATTAGTTGTGCGTCGTGACGGATACTCGCGTCTTATAGATAACCGTTGGGGTACTTTCCCTGGTGTTTCGGCAGGATGGATGTTCTCGAAAGAGTCGTTTATGGATAATCAGGATATAATTTCGTTTGGTAAATTACGTGCAAGCTATGGCCAGAACGGTAACGTATCGGGTATCGGTGCATACGAACTTCAAGGTAGCTATGTAGGTTCTACAAAATATAACGGACAGTCAACTTTCGTGCTGGGTACGGTTCCAAATCCCGGTTTGCGTTGGGAGAAAACCCGCACCCTTGAGGCCGGTGTCGATCTTAGTTACTTTGAGAATAAGTTATCTACCAGTTTCACATTTTACGACAGGCTTACCTCCGATAAGTTTGCAAGTTTGAGTTTGCCTATTTCTTCTGGTATCAGCTCAATAAGAACCAACAATGGTGAGTTCCGCAACCGCGGTATTGAAATTGAGATTTCGGCTAAGCCAATTCAGACTGCCGACTGGAACTGGAGCATAGGTGCTAATATTTCGTATAATAAGAATAAGGTGGTAAAACTACCATATAATGGTCTTGAAAAAAATAGACAAGGAGGTGCTCAGATTTACACCGGCAATGGTAATCAGCTGGCTTGGATAGGTGGCTATCAGGAAGGTAAGGAGCCCGGAGTACTTTGGGTGTTTAAATCGGAAGGTATCTATAAAAACGAAATCGAGATTCCTGACAACATGATAGTAAAACCTCATACTTTCCAAGGTGCAACAACACATACACTTTACGGTAAAGCACAATGGGCAGCCATGACCGATGCCGAGCGTGTTGCAGCCAAGGGATTGCCAATTCAACCGGGTGATGTGAAGTGGAAAGATGTTAACGGCGATGGTATTATAGATGACTATGATATGGTTAAGCTTGGTAACACCACTCCTCATTATACCGGAGGTTTCAATACCAACGTGACATATAAAAATCTTTCGCTTTATTGTGCATTCGACTTTGCACTTGATTTCTGGACAATGGACTACCGTCTTCCATGGATTTTGGGTAACATGCAAGGATCATACAATATGACTACTGATGTAAACGACACCTGGACACCCTCTAATGTGAATGCAAAATATCCGAACTATGTATGGGCTGACCAACTTGGCAAGGGTAACTACCGTAACTCTACGATTTTTGCTCACAAAGGCGACTACCTATCATTCCGCCAGATATCACTGAGCTATACGTTCCCACGTAGCATTATCCGCAATATCGAACGTTTGGAAGTTAATGTTACAGGTCAGAATCTTGGATACCTGACTGCTGCAAAAACTATCTCAAGCCCTGAGCAGGGTGGTATTGTTGATGCAGGATATGCTCTTCCTAGAATTCTGACAATGGGTGTTAATATTACATTTTAAAACTTAAAAATATTATAGACACATGAAAGTAATATATAATTTTTTCAAAATATCTGTAGTCAGCATAATGATGTTATTCTCATCGTGCGATGACATCCTCGATCTGGGACCGATTGACTACTACGGAAATAGCAATTTCTGGCAAAATAAGGAGCAGGTTCAGTCCTATATTTACGGGATTCATACCAAAATGCGTAGCTACGACTTTACCCGCAGATTTTATTTTGGTGAAGGTAGAGGAGGATTGCAAGTTAC
>CAZWOA010000205.1:0-2157 GCA_964635545.1 uncultured Marinilabiliaceae bacterium | reverse complement strand
ATATTTCTCAAATTTGATAATTCGGTTAAACTAAATGCATCCTCTAAAGGAGTATGCAATGCTAGTGCTTCAATTCGTTCAGGAAGTTCAACAGCTAATTCGAGCGATTTGGATGCACCTTTGCAAATACCTGTTAGGAAAACTTTATCTGTTTTTACATTTGGAAAGTGAGTTTTAATATTATTGAGAACTCCTGTAAACTCTTCTTTAAGGGAGTCAATGTTGTATTTCTCACCGCCTCCATACAGAAAGCAAATGGCAAATCCACGCTGAGTTGCCAACTTGCAGTCAATAAACAGCTGTGCGTTATTGCCTATATACCAAGAAATAGGAAAATATTCTTGAGGGATAGAATAAGGCATAACGACAATAAGAGGGATTTCTGTATGGTTATTTAGTGTAGAATCACACATAAATCCATAATGGGCTATAGTCTTCGATTCTTGATTTGAGTATGCCTTAAGCGTTAATCTTTCAGCTTGTCGTTTCCTGTCTTTAAGGAAAGTCTGCAACCGGTCTATCCAATGAACCAAATTGGTGTCATAATATTTTATGGCACTTAGCCCCCTGTCATCATAATTTTCAAATAAAAAATCAATCCTGTCAGTCAGCCCTTTATATTCTTTGTATTCAAGAGTATCCTTAATCATTGGTTTCATAGATATTAGGCTATTATAATATTCATGGGTATCACCTTTGAAAACACTTTGCTCCATTGTTATATCTTCGTCACAAAAACTAAATGAGTAGAATCCATCAAGGAACTCGTTAAGTCCACTAACAAAGTGGTTTCCATTGCTATCTATACTTGTTGGAAAATAAGCCACAGTATCATCATTTTTTATCAAGGCTTTGCCAGGAGTTAGCGGGCCTGAGTAAAATATAATTGAATCTGTGAAGACAGGAGTATAAATAAAGTTTTCAAAATAATTGGCTTGGTATATTTCAACAGCTTTGGGCAAAGGGGAAATAGCAAAATCCAAACCCCAAGCATTCACATTTGCTTCCCTATTAACCTTGGCAAAAATAATATTTTCACCCTTTTGCAAGCGCAATGGTATAAAACGATCGCAGAGCATTGATTGATTTTTGCGAAAACGTTCTTGATAAATCTCATGACTGTTCACCCATATTTTGTATGCTCCAGATCCGTCAATCAGTGCATATACAAGAGTATCGTGCTTACTAATAACTTTTGTTGCTAAGTAAAAGTTGCTTTTGGTTTCGATATTGCTATCTGTCATGTATTTAAGATGGTGAGTAGAATATTTTCGACTTAATAGATTGGTCGGCACATCTGCTTTCTCTAACCTAGTAAAATCATCGTTTTTAAATTGGGATTCGTTAACTCCATATTTTTCAAGATCTTTATTAAAGAACGTTTCATACGGAACTTGAATTGTAGTATCAAAATCAAAGGGGCCGATAAGCAGCCAATTGGTAATAACACAAAGACCTTCATCTGAGTAGTTCAGTTTGTTAATATATTTTTCCTGACAGCTACAAAGGAGTATTGTGCATATTAGATTGATTGTGGTTAGAAATGATGCTATTTTCATAATAATCTATTTTTTATCCTATTTTACTTGTTTGGCAAAACATTTTGTTTGAGAATATAAGGAATTTAGAAAGAATAACTTATCCTTAAAACGGTGTTCTCCTGACTTTGAATAAAGTATTATGGCTGCCTTCCCTATTAATAGTTCTTCCTTTACCGGGCCAAAATAGCGGCTGTCCTCGCTGTCATGATAGTTGTCTCCCATTATAAAGTAGTAATCGTTGTAGAAGATAAAATGCTCGCAGCTATCTCCTTCATTTTCGGGATACAACTGTCTTTCGTGCTGTAACAACTGGCCGTAAATCATTAAATTCTCAGGGGTAAGTTCTACTGTCATTCCTTTAAAAGGAACTACATAAGGACCGTAATTGTCGATATTCCATCCCAAAGATTCTTGCTTTGGATAAACTGTCCATGCAGTATCAGGACGACAAACATCTATCCCCGCTTCTATTACCCTAGGGTATTTCTGTAAGGCTTCCAGCTCTTTATAAGTAATGGAACCATTAAACTGCACTTTCTCATTTAGATAGTGATTTTGAAACATACTTATTTGCATGCTGTCCAAAATCTGGCGTGCTTCATCACGTTTATTAAAT
>CAZWOA010000204.1:0-2207 GCA_964635545.1 uncultured Marinilabiliaceae bacterium | reverse complement strand
TACTCTATGAATTACAAACGATTATGAAATATCTGTTAACTAAACGACATTGAATAAGAAATGAACTTTTACCTCAGGATGGTACAATTTATTGGCTACGACACAATAATTTTGCTGGCTTTAGCTTCAGAGACGAAAATCTTAATCAACTTGATAATATAGAATATGAAGCAAAGAAATCCGATTTTGAATTTTTAAATCCCAAACTTGAAAACATCAAGATAGAGCTACTTAAGGAAATAGAAACATTCACAAATTTAATGGCGGTAAATACCTTCCCAACAAACAATGGGCGACAAACGGTGCCGCCTGAATGGGAAATTGAACAACCAGAAAGGTTTTGGGAAGTAGTAAACGAAATACATGCGAATAAGCATAGAATATGCACAAAATATGATGAACTTATAAGAACGGGAAGAAGACTTTTAAAAACCTAAAACAGCGTACAAAATTAATTATCCCTATATTTGCCAAAATAAGACAAGTCAATTATTGAATGATGGAAAGCAATTTTGGTGAAAAAATTAGAAAATTGAGAGAAAGTCATAATCTCTATTTGCGGCAGGTTGCTCCACTACTTGAAATGGACACAGCCCAGTTGAGCAAGATTGAAAAAGGGTTAAGGCAACTGAAAAAAGAGCAAATTCCAATTTTAGCCAAAGTACTGAAAGCCGACCAAAAAGAATTGGAAACGCTTTGGCTTGCCGACCAATTGATGCAATTGGTAAAAGACGAACCAACAGCAAACGAAGCATTAAAGACAGTTACTAAAAACATTAAGAACAGAAAATGAATATAAATATTTTAAAATACGAAAGCGAAATTTGGAAAACAGCCGACCTGCTTATTGGTGCAGGCATAAAGCAAAGTGATTTTCCAAAATATATGATGCCATTTTTTGCCCTTTTAATGGTAGAAAGTAGGTTGATACGTGAAGCAGAAAGGTTGGAAAAAGAAATAGACAGAGATGATATTGAGGATTTTGTAGAAATGTTCAACTTAGAAGGTTTGGGTTACAACGATTTTATTATTCGTAAAAACAAAACGCTAAAAGACATTTGTAAAAACGACAAGACTTTTGATGTTGACTTTCACTCCTACCTCAAAGCCTTTGACAATGAAACCAAATATTTATTGGGTGTTGATAAAGGAACAGAAGAAGAAAAGTTTTTGGATATATCGGGCATTGCCGGGCAGCTGAAAAAGAAACGCATTCTGTTTGACACAGTGAAGACGTGGAGTGAAATTGACTTAACACCTTTCAACAACTCCGAAATAACCACACTGGAAGAACACATCAAACGCAAATGGGCTGACATAAGTGCCGAAACCGCCGGGGAACAATATACGCCTGATGATATTATTTCGCTTATCTCAGAAATCATTGCTACTAAAATTGAGGATAACGGCAAGTTCCTCACCATTTATGACCCAACTTGTGGTGGTGGCAACTTACTTTTTGGTGTGGAAGATAAAATACAGGAAATATTCCCCAACCGCCCAACTGCCACTTATGGGCAAGAGTGGAACGGCACTCTATATGCCTTGGCAAAAATTGAAAGCCGCTTTAGAAAAGATACTGCTATTGAATACGGAAACACACTTACCGACATTGGAAAATTTTGGGATAAAAACTTCAATGTAATTGTAGCCAATCCGCCGTATGGTGTGGACTGGAAAGGCTATGAAAAAGATATTAAAAACGACACTACCGAACGGTTTGTTGCCTTGCCTTCTATCAGCGATGGGCAGTTTTTGTTTACCCAACACATATTACACAAATTGGCTGACGATGGTTTGAGCATTGTGGTTCACAACGGTTCTACACTTTTTAGTGGTGATGCAGGTAGTGGAGAAAGCAATATACGCAAACACTTTTTTGAGAAAGACTGGGTAGAAGCCATTGTGCAAATGCCAACCGACGAGTTTTTCAATACGGGCATTTATACCTATTTGTGGATATTCAACAAGAACAAGCCAGCCGACAGAAAAGACAAAGTAATGCTCATTAACGCCAGTGAGCTTTACATTCCGTTGAAGAAAAGCAAAGGAAAGAAACGTAAGGAAATGGACTTGCCAAACCGCACCAAAATTGTACAAGCCCTTGCCGACTATAAAGACTGTCAAAATGAGCAAGGTCAATTTATTGCAAAGGTGTTTGACAAATGGCATTTCTATTACAACCGCCAAAGCATAATGCTTACCAA
>CAZWOA010000203.1:0-2228 GCA_964635545.1 uncultured Marinilabiliaceae bacterium | reverse complement strand
TATTTATTGATAAAGTTTTTGTGAGAGGCCGCTGCAGGCGGAGAGCCACCCAGCTACGACAGCGGTTTACAGCCAATCATTGGGGTATTCATACCGTATATCATGCCTGATGGCAAACTGCTCGGCATAAGAACCGCTCTGGACGATTAATATCAAATCTCCCCATTTGTCATGAAAGGAATAAATGCCTATATTAACCACACTGACCGGGATTGTTACCTTTTTGAGATAGAAACAATCAAAAGCCCTCTCGCCGATGCTAATCACCTTGTCCGGGATGATGATTTCTATCAGGCCGGCACCGTTAAACATGTCATCGCCAATGTCAGTGATGTCTTTGGGAAGGGCGATGCTTTTCAGCGCCGCGCAATTATTAAAAGCCGCATTCCCAATGTAGACGACACTATCCGGGATTGTGATGTCGCTTAAATTTTTGCAGCCGTAAAACGCTCCTTCGCCGATGCTTGTGACGGTGTCGGGTAGAATGATTTCTTTCAGGCCGGTGCAATCATAGAAGGCTCTCGCCCCAATGGAGGATATCCCCCGGGGAATGACAGAAGATGAAACGGGATTTGCGGCGGGATAGGTATGGAGGGTGTTTTCTTTACTATCAAATAAAACACCGTCGATGGAAGTGTATACTGGATTGTTCTGCCCCACTTCAATAAAGGATAACTTATTACACCCGGCAAAAGTGCCTTGAGCGATGCTTGTTACGCTGTCAGGAATAAAAAGCTCAGCCAGCCTTTCGCACCCAAAAAACGCGTCTTCACCGATGCTCACCAGATTTTCCGGAAGAAGGATCGCTTCCAGTTTTATACACTGATAGAATACTTTGTTGCCGATGCTTGTCATCCCTTGCGAGAGGGTGACCTCTCTTAAATAAGTACATCCTGAAAATGCCTCGTTTCCAATGCTTACCACACTATTCGGAACGGTGATGGTGTACACTCTGTCGCATCCATAGAACGCCTTTGTGCCAACCGCCAGGATTTTCTCAGGGATATCATAGGATGGCAGGCTTTTTCCAGCAGGAAAGGTATGCAGCATTTTTTTGTCCTTGTCAAACATAACGCCGTCGATCAGGGCGTAAGTTTGGTTGTTCTTCCCCACATCAATGAAAGACAGACGCTGACATCCCGCGAAGGCTCCTTCTCCGATATGGATAAGGCTGTCTGGAATGGTGATACCGGACAAGCCGCTCTCAGAAAAGGCTTCCTGACCAACTTGGTTCAGACTATTGGGCAGTTCGAGTTCCACTATGTTCTTGCAGCCGAAAAATGCGCCTTCACCGATGCTTTTCACACCTTCGGGAAGGGTGATTGTATGCATGCGCGGATTGCCGTAAAACGCGTATGCGCCAATGGATACAGTGCCATTGGGAACTGAGTAATGCTGCTTGGAGAGCGGGCAGGAAAGCAGAATGCTTTTGCCTTTATCGAACAATACGCCATCGATCTGCGCATAAAAGCGGTTATCCTTGCTGACTTCGATGCCTCCCAAGCTATTGCATTGCGCAAACGCTCTATCTCCAATGCTTGTAACGCTTGAGTGAATGTACATATTTTCCAGAGAAAAGCACTCGCGAAAGGCATCCTCACCTATTTCTCTCAGGCTCTGGGGAAGTATTATTGCCTCAAGCCCCCAGCATTGCAAAAAAGCCGAATGACCGATTCTTGTAACAGTGTCCGGTAAGACAATCTCCTTCAGCTTTGTATACTCATGGAAAGCCCAATCGCCGATCTGCGTTACCTTTCTGCCGTCCAACGCAGAGGGAATTTCCAGGACACCGCCAGTCTCTTTCTTTTTCCTTATCCCGCTTATGGATACCGTACCATCTTCAAGCACATCATACTCATATTCTTCGCCGGGGGATACGTATGCTCCCCGGGCAACCACCGGAAGCGAGCTGCAGAGTATCACGCAGCAGAGCAGGTACATTGTTAGCCTTTTTGTCATATTTTCCACCCTTTCTGAAAAAATAATGCTCTACCCACAGACTGCTTATTGAAATAGACTTCGAATGTACAATCGCCTCTTCATAAAGAGCCGTGAGCGTTTATCAAAGGATCAGGATACCGGTTTACATCAAAACACGTATTCAGTGTCCGTTAACTTCTATTACATCATCAGAAGCTTTATTCAAACTGATAGCGCAGTATCTCAGCATTGTCAGGAATCAGCTGCTCATGACAAAAACCTTGCGGAACAGATTCAAAGTGAAGCCG
>CAZWOA010000202.1:0-2237 GCA_964635545.1 uncultured Marinilabiliaceae bacterium | reverse complement strand
AAAAACAGAAGCCAATTGATAAAATTAGTTGTTTCATAAATAATTGTAATTTAATTTAATACTAAGCACAGACACCTGTTGGCATCTGTGCATAATTATATAAAGGGTTAGAAGTAAAAACCTATCCGTGCATTTGCGTGCGAGTAGTTCTTGTTAATCAACTCATAGTTAACCGCAACAGTAAAATGCCTAAAAACCCGAACTCCCACACTTGGCATAAAACAGAAGTTGGTTTCATAGCCATCGTTGAAAACAGCTTTTATATTGCTAAAGGCAACACCTGCTCCTATCCCGGCAAATGGTTTTATCTTACTTTCTATTTGAAAATCATAATACAAAGTTGGTATAACACCCAAGCTAATAAACGTATAGGGACCGCCATATTTACTATCACGATAAAACTCTGATAAATCCAACTGTAGAGCTACACTTAAGGGCTGGGATATTTTGCGCCTCCCTTCCAGATAAAAAAGCAAACCGTAATCATTATCGAAAGCCTCAACCTTTCGGGCAGCAAAAGAGTGATTCACTCCAATTTCAAATGAAAACTTCTTTTCTGGCTTATCCTGACTCCATACGGTAGAAGAACCAATTAAAAATAATGCGAAATAAAAAATAAGCTTATTCATATGCATCCAAATAAATTTTTAACTGTTATTTATAAATTATCATCCCTGCCCAATTATTGCGCAAACGACCTGCACAAACGACTTCGCCTTCTTTTAATGATTTGACAGGAAGCTTACCTATGTCTTTCATTGTTTTTGCCCAGCTAAGTATATTATTAGGCATTTTTGCCAAGTCAATACTGAAAAAAAATGAAAAATTTGAAGAGAATACTTTTCTGAGTGACTCCTTACCATAATTCCTTATGCTTTGGTCTAATACAACTACATAAACCTTATTTTTGTTTGCCATAAAAATAGCATCAGGATTAATATTTCCTATCGTATTCCCATTGGCAGTATTGGCTTTCAACCAATCTACCAATGGCTTTTTACCTGCTTTAAGGGCTTTCAAAAATTGCGCATTAGTAATATCAAGCCCCATTATTGATAAACATGTTCCTTGCTTATCAAAGCCGGGAATTGCAGATGTAAAATGACCCGAATATGCAGGAGATTGCAATACAGGCATGTCTGGAACTTTAGTATCAAGTTCAAGAATAACATTTCTCCAACCTAATACAAGTTCATCAGCCGAAGTACCACTCCATCCTATCTTGTTCTTCTTCCGCATATCAACGTAACCTCCAATTTCTTGATAAACCTTATAGTTATAATCATATAACTTAGCTCTTAATTTTCGTTTGGAGGAGAGTTTGACCGTTTTATATGAATTATCGCCAAAAAGGCTTGATACAATTTTCCCTGCTACAGTTTTGGCTCCAGATTTAAAACGAGGAAACTTGTCAATTCCTGGAATATTAAGACCGTTATTAGTAGAAGGTGAATTAGTAGTAGATGCGATATAATCATCCAATTCGGGAAAATTATATGTGAAATCATCAACAACTTCAGGATTTAATAATCCATAAGTATCCACAAGGTAAATTCCTTCCTTTACTCTTATTGTCTGTTCATCTACATATATTCCAATAAAATCCGAATTCTCTTTGGTCGTTAAATCATTATAAAAAATATCCAAGTCTGACTGCAGTTGAGGTTCACAATAGAAAGTTCCAAACTCAGTTATTCTATAAAGAGTATTATCTACTGTAATTTCACCTCTAGTATTTAACAAAGCAGAGAAATTCTCGTTAGGAACTAACTCTTCATATTTTAATAAATCATAAAACCTAATTTCCTCTTTAGGTTTAGATAGTTCAGTATAGTCGTATCTATCAAGAATAGCACCATCCACATCACAGACAACATCATTCATACTAATAAAGTCGTGAGGTTTATTTAGGACAGCTTTTAAATTACTCCCATTCAAAAATGAGACTAAATCTTCCTTTGAGTTCAAGTCGATTGTCATACTGAAGTCTAAAGTAGGTTCGTCTTGATAAATATTATTTATCAATGATTCATCAACAGATTTTTCACAACTAAAAAAAACTAAGATGAAAAAAAAGAAAATTAATTTTTTCATAAATCACTAGATTATTTCAACATTAACTTGATAATTAACAACATAAGCCCTTTGATTTATACAGAAGGCAACTCTGCATGATTGCACGCAATCAATAAATTATTCTTTTCAATAGCCTGATAATAAAATTAATTGCTTATGAT
>CAZWOA010000201.1:0-2241 GCA_964635545.1 uncultured Marinilabiliaceae bacterium | reverse complement strand
GTATCTTCCTGGCTGTCAATAATTCCAGGTTTAGGATATGGTGCTTCATTAGTACTATTTAAACCGGTAAAAGTTGTGGTTCCGGTACTCACTTCATTCACAATTCTGCTATCGACAGCATCTCTGCTAAGCGAACTTCCGGCAACATCAAGCACCTTCTGATAGGCAACACGGGCAGTATGAGCATAAACCACACCATAAGGAACCGGCTCCGAACGGCGCATAGCATTAATATCAGCCTGCGGCACAGTGCCATACTTACTACTGAACTGGTTCAACACCCCATAAGTCCAGTTATCATTGGTTGCATTATTACAATGTTTATCGTTCTTACCATCATCAACAACATTACCATTGATGAAAAACGTGCCCCACTTATCCTGAATGGCAGGCATCGAGTTATCGGTTTTTTTGTCGATACTCATTATACGTCCGCGCTTAGATCCGGTAGGAGTTGCAGGTCCGGGCTTATAGTAATTGTCAACAATATTAATATTCATGGCCTCACCGGCATAGGCTGAGTTGCCGCACCAGTTGTAAATAACATTATTGCGCATATCAACTCGCTCATTATCAACCGTTGATGTAGTTGAAGGTCCAAATCGGGGATTACGGCTATCGTGGTTGGCAAGCAGGTTGTGAAGAAACGAAGCATCGGTGCCACCCCAGATGCCGCCATAGCCGTGCGCACCTTTGGCATGTTTGGACAGTCGAAGACTCTCGCTAAGAATACACCACTGCAAAGTAAAATTCTCATTCTGATAGAAAGAGCCACACTCATCGGTTGACCAGCTGAGGGAACAGTGGTCTATAATTAAGTTTTTCACCTGACGGGCACCAAGAGCGTCGGATCCATCAGCACTAATATGGTCTTTATCGCCCATGCGGAAACGCATGTAACGAATTATTACATTATCGGCATTGATGGTTACGGGATATCCTCTAAGAGTAATGCCATCGCCGGGAGCTGTTTGGCCGGCAATAGTTACATTACCATATTTTACACGCAACTGGTCGTTAAGATGGATAATACCACTTACTTTAAATACAATAGTGCGGGTTTTATTCATCTTAGAGTTTTCGAGACCGTAACGTAATGTGCCTACTGTATTTTTATCATCCTCAAGAGAGGTAACATAATATACGTCGCCACCACGTCCGCCGGTAACATAACGTCCGTGCCCCTGAGCACCGGGGAATGCAGGTTGTTGAGCGTTAATATGGCCTGCGAATAGACATATTAATATAAATATGGGTAAAGTGTGAAAAAACTTCATAATCAAAGAGTTTAAATAAATTAAGACACTCAAAATCAATCTTTTAAAGCATTAAGCTGCAACCATTTTTCCATTATAATTTTCCAATTATCGGTAGTAACAGCATTTTTTGTGAGGGCAATTTTATGTCCTCCCCTATCAAAAATATGTAATGAACCAGAAACTCCGGCATTGCGCAAAGCCTGGTAGAAAGCGATGCTATTTTCGCAGGGCACGCTGGTATCGTCATCGGCATGAAAGAGCAACGTAACAGGAGTTTTTGAAGTAACCCTGTTGTTGGTAGAAAAAGAGTCGGCTTTTGCTGATGAGTAATTTTCGCCAAGCAGGTTTATTGCCGATCCTTTATGGATTTTATTACCGCCAAGCATAATTACCGGCGACAGAAGCACCATAAAATCAGGCGTATATAATTGAGAGTCGAGCTTATCGCCCAACAGTGAATAATCAGTTTGAAAAGTGCCAAGCATCGATGCCAGATGCCCTCCGGCAGATGTGCCAAAAACACCAACTTTATTAATATCGTAATTATAAGTTGCAGATAAACTGCGAATAATTTTCATTGCCCTCTGCGCATCCTGAAGCGGAGCTATGGAGCGATCGATAAGATTGGGAGCATTGGGAAGACGATAGTTAAGAACAAAAGCAGTAGCCCCAAGAGAGTTGAAATAGCGTGCAATCTGCACACCACTAATAACATATGCGCTACGCACATAGCCGCCTCCGGGAATAATGAGTACGGCAAAATTACGGTTCTCCTCTTTAGAAGGAGCAAATACATCAATCGAAGGATTGCCAACCGAAAAAACACGTTCATTGGCAACACTATCTGTTACCACAATATTATTGGTATTGGGAATGGAAGTTTCGTTCCACAAAAAGACTCTTTGCTGCCCACAGATAGCTGCAGAGGCAAGCATAAGAAATAAAAAAAGGGATATGTTTTTGTATTTAGGCATTGAGTAAA
>CAZWOA010000200.1:0-2267 GCA_964635545.1 uncultured Marinilabiliaceae bacterium | reverse complement strand
GAGCGGCGATAAAATGGTAGTACTATAGGGAAACACGCAGGCGTCGATAACCTCGGCGTCACTGACCGTAAAAGACAAAAATCTCCCGCAGGACATGTTCCGTTTTCTACGGAATATCGATTTTCGTGCCTTTTGTGCCGTTCGTGGTTAAAAACTGGTTCACGCAAAGAAATCCTTAACTCCCTTAATGGTTAAAATCTGCGAAAAATAATTTTTTGAGAAAATTCGTGGTAATTCATTGACAAAAACAATGTGTCGGCCCCTGCGATACTCCATCACTCCCAAACATCCGTATAAAAAAATCTTTAAATACTTGTGATAATCAATAAACTTCACTTACTTTGCATCTGCAATTTTTGTAAGTGCTACAGTGATGCTTCAAAAAGGCAAAAGATTGAGAATTAACAGGTAAAATATTTTTAAATAGTTATAGTATGATTATTGTTCCTATCAAAGAAGGCGAGAACATTGAGAGAGCCTTGAAGAAGTTCAAAAGAAAATTTGAAAAGACCGGTGTTATGCGTGAGCTTCGTAGCCGTCAGTCATTTACAAAAGATAGCATTCTTAACCGCGAGAAGATGATGAAAGCGGTTTATCTTCAGAAGCTTCAGCAGGATAACGACTAAATAATCCATACGGGGATACAGGTTTATTAAATATTTTCTATCTTAGTATATTTATTAACCTGTCTCCTCTGCCAATGGATTATATACTTCAGTTTTTATCACATCTCAGATTTGAGAAACGTAGCAGCGATCACACAATAACTGCCTACGAGGGCGATTTGAAACAATTTTCTGAGTTTCTTAGCGTCAATAACATAACCGACATTTCTACAGCAGGCCGTAAAATTATCCGCTCTTGGATAATGGATTTAATGAGTAACGGCACCTCACCGGTTACAGTAAACCGCAAAATAGCATCCCTTCGCTCCTTTTATAAGTTCCTCTGTCGTGAAGAGGTGATTGAGCAAAACCCCTGTCAATATATAGATGCATTGAAGACTCCGCAGCGACTGCCAGTATTTGTGCAGGAGAGCGCCATGGATCTTATGCTAGATGAGTGCCCTTTTAGCTCCGATTATGAAGGGGTGAGGGATAAAACCATACTTGAGCTTTTCTATCAAACAGGCATGAGGCTTTCTGAGCTAACTTTCTTAACAAATAAACAGATTGATTTTGAGAGTAGTAGCATAATAGTAGAAGGAAAAGGTTCAAAACAGCGAATAATTCCCATGGGAAAACGATTAAAATTCGTTTTAAAATCGTATATTGAAATCAGAAATCAATCTTTTGGTGATTTGCAGGGTATCGACAACCTGTTTCTCACAGCTAAAGGTAAAGGGATATATACGAAGTTGGTTTATCGCCTGGTACAAAAGCATATTGCAATGGTATCTACAATAAGTAAGAAGAGCCCGCACGTGCTTCGCCACACATTCGCCACCATACTAC
Source organism: uncultured Marinilabiliaceae bacterium (assembly GCA_964635545.1). Taxonomy (GTDB): domain Bacteria; phylum Bacteroidota; class Bacteroidia; order Bacteroidales; family Marinilabiliaceae; genus JAGPIS01. The sequence continues at coordinate 813 of CAZWOA010000200.1, read as the reverse complement.
TTAATAATGGTGCCGACTTGTATGCAATAAAAGAGTTGTTGGGTCACTCCACACTCGCTGCCACCCAGATATATGTCAATAATGATTTTGAAAGACTTAATTCTATTTATAAACAAGCTCATCCTAGAGCTTAAAATTAAGGAGGATAGATTATGAACATTAACATTCAATCGGTGCACTTCACAGCATCTGATCGTTTACAGGAGTTTATTGGTCAGAAAGTAGGCAAGCTTGACCTCTATTATGATGGCATTATATCGGCCGAGGTTACATTGAAATTAACAAAATCGGAAGATACCGAGAATAAGGTTGCCGAAATAAATCTTAACATACCGGGTAATGATCTTTTTGCAAAGAAACAGTGCAAAACTTTTGAAGAAGCAGTTGATTTATCGTGCGAAGCACTACGTAAGCAACTGTTGAAGTGGAAGGAAAGAGTTACAACCAAATAAAAAAATAGTAATTACTTTGATTGGAATAAAATAAGTTATACATTTGCGTTCCGATTTTGGAGATGAAAATTTCTCTATTGTCGATGATTTATAGGCTGATACCATATGATATCGGCCTATTTGCTGAAGGGCTATAGTTGCCAAAATAGAGTCAAAAGCGGTTTGTGATGGTTTTTTAATAAACTTTTCATCATATATTTCGATTTTGAATAAATATTTGCGTAACTTTGATGCCCGTAAAATGTGCTGTTTTGCATGGTCCGTTTTTAATGGTTGAGCATATGGCACTTGTTACAGAATTTAAAAGTGAAACTATTTTATATCTAATTGTCTAATAATTCGAGTTATGGCTAAAGAAACA
>CAZWOA010000199.1:0-2301 GCA_964635545.1 uncultured Marinilabiliaceae bacterium | reverse complement strand
TTACCCTTCAAATATTCAAGTAACTTCTCAAGCACCGGATCGCCACCTTTCATATACTCGCTGGCTATGTATGGTATGTGTATTTCGGGGTAGAGAATGCCGTCAATGGCTTTGGTGTGAAAATCGGTTTGACTGGTTGAAATGATGGCATAAGAATTTAATATACCCACTTTACAAACATCGCCAAATAGGGTGGCATTCCTTTTAAGTGGCTCGCCTACAATAGTAGCAATTCCATTGTATTGCAATACATTGGCCAAAGCAGCTGCCATCGATCCTGTGTTTTCACTAACCATAACATAATAGTTCATAGCTCCCTTGTATTTTTCCGGCATCAAAGGTATTTTTTTGAAAAACATTGAATCGGGTAATGATATTAACTTTCCGATAGAATCACGTGGAAAACCATAATCGAGGGTTAATTCAGACATTTTAAGAAACTCTCCTGTTGAATAGGGCAAACATGACTTATTACTCATAACAGACAAAAGTTCGTCTAAATCGTCTCCATTACCTCCGGGATTCTTTCTAATATCTATTATTATCGTGTTTCCGCCTTTTTGTTTAACTTGATCAACTAAGGCCGATAGTTTTTTTATAATGAACTTATTATATCTAAATTCGTTTATCTGAATATATCCAAATCCATTTTTAGAATCCGTCAATACACTAGTAACTCGTTTCTTACCATACACTCTACTATCTAATCCGTTAATAGTCGTTTCTAAAACATCACCATTGCGTTCAATCGTTAATTTATAATCATTCCTGAAATGGAAATTATAGTTGCTTAATAATGATGTAGAGGTGAAATATCTATCATTATAACTATATTTCATAAAGTCTTCGATAGCGATGTCATCTATTTTCAATAATCTATCGCCGGGGAAAACGCTCTTTGTGAAAGAACGATCAACTAACAAAGAGTCATTGATTTTCAAAAAAGTAAAGGGCAAAACCTTGAAATATTTAATGTATCTACTATTTTCCGCCTTTGGATTACAAATAAATCTAAAATGGGGATCGGCCATGGTTACGTTATCAAAAACACGGCGCAATTGATAGAAAAACTCCGGCTCGGAAATGGAATCAGAAGGCAAATTTCTTGCAGTCTGATTGATAAGTGAGTCGAACTCTGTCTCCGTCATATATGCAAAAATATTGGGATGCCACTGCTTTAATTGATCTTTTACCTGATGAAATTTATCAGGGGTTAAAACTAATTTTTCGTTAGTGATTACATCTTTAGCCCCTTGTATATTAATGGTTTTCGAAGATGTACAACACCCCAAACCCATAAGAAGAACAATTAAAGAAAAAACTTGCCTCAGTCTGAACAATTTAAAATTTTTCATGGAAAAAGATTTTTTTGGTAAAACATTAACTCATCTCACAGCGAAAAGTACAATGAGATGAGTTTTGAAAATACAATCAAAAAGCTATATATGTAACTATTTAATTGTAAATCTTGCAGTTCCAGAGCCCGAACCATCCGAATTAGCAGATAGCTCTAACTCTAAACCAATCTCAACCTTTCTAGTGCGTTTTTTACATGAAATACAAAAACCTCCTTTAGTAGATTGCAATTCGGAGAGTGTCATTCTCTCAAATTTCGAATCGTTTAAAACACTTATCCTATTCATAATAAAAAGATTAAATTTATGCCTACTCATTCCCTTTTCGGCATCCGGGGCAACCAAACTCATCCGGCCGTTAATGATTTGCCTGCAAAAGCAAATTTATATTACACCACTCCGATTTTTTCGGAGTGGTGAAAATAATTATTAAAATTGTTTAATTTAAAATTATTCTAAAGAGCGAAAGCAGAGGTTTATTTAGTCATCCCAATAACACCTTTGTCTATCATTTCCCACTTAATTCCCCTTTACCCTTCAAATATTCAAGCAGCTTCTCAAGCACCGGATCGCCACCTTTCATATACTCGCTGGCAATGTATGGTATGTGTATGTCGGGATAGAGAATGCCGTCGATTGCTTTGGTATGCTCATCGTAGTGTACTGTGGAAATGCCGATCCTTTTGGCATTGAATTTCAGCACTTCTGCGTCACCATAATTAAGTGCATTATGAGCCAATGGTTCGCCAACCAAGGTTGCAATGCAATTATATTGGCAAACGTTAGCAAAACTAGCTGCCGACGACCCTGTATTTTTGCTAATTAAAATATATACGTTTAGTCCGGGTACATAGATCGAATGATCCAGAGGAAATGAATGAAACATGTTTTCGGCAGGTAACTGGACTAACTCTCCATACTGAGTCTCATTAAAACCATAATCTTT
>CAZWOA010000198.1:0-2331 GCA_964635545.1 uncultured Marinilabiliaceae bacterium | reverse complement strand
AAAAAAAGGCACAAAGACTAAAAGCTTACGCTAATGAATCTTTGTGCCCAAACTGAAAAAACTTAATGATTCCTAATGGTGAAAAACAAAAAACTCTATTTCAGTGGTTTTAACCTGAACAGCAGCAGGTCGTGGCCTGCCACTTTTTGCGATATCTTCTTGGCGGTAGTTCCGGCATCTTTATGCGCAATCACATCGCGAAGCGAGTATTGGTGTTTCTCCAATTCAATAGTCCGACTCACCATTTGGTCGCTGATGGGGTGCTGATTCCAGTCGAAATTAAGAATTTGCTCGGTCTCTCTCATGTTCACAAAGGCGATTGCCCATTCGCCGTTGGCCAATGGTTTTGCCCACACTTCAAAATTGCCATCGTTGATGTGTCTGTAACCCTGAATACCAAGCTCATCTTGGTTGATTGCTATTATCTCTTTGTTGGTCAGTAGTTTTTGTGTCTCCTGATTCATTGTTCTTACGTCGTTGCCCAGTATGAGCGGCGACGATAGCATGCACCACATTGCAAAATGAACCCTGTCTTCCGATGGTGAGAAGCCGTTGCCAACCTCCATCATGTCGAAGTCGTTCCAATGTCCCGGGCCTGAGTACTTACGAATATCCTGGCGCATATTTATAATTGGCCATATTCCCCACGATGAGAAACTTCCATAGCTCAGTTCGCAATTCCAGCAGTTAATAATATCGCCGGTTACACGCCACATATGTCCCATCTCTTCAGCCCAAAGCCATGGGTCGTTATCACCCCATTCGCAGATGCTGAAAATCATTGGTCGTCCGGTGGCAGCAATGGCATTGCGCATGGTTTCATAAGCTCCTATTGGGTTTATATTTTTTGTGTCGCACCAATCATATTTCAGGAAATCAACGCCCCATTCGGCATATTGCTTGGCATCCTGAAACTCGAAACCGCGGCTTCCGGGGTATCCTGCGCAGGTGGTTGCTCCGGCACAGTTGTATATGCCGAATTTCAACCCTTTGCTATGCACATAATCCACAACTGCCTTCATTCCATTGGGGAATTTCTTGGGGTCGGGCACCAGTTTCAGGTCGGCATCGCGTTCGCGCGCCATCCAGCCATCATCGAGCACAATGTATTCATATCCTGCATCTTTGAGGTTGTATTTCACAAATGCATCGGCTATCTCCATAACCAACTTTTCGTTGATGTCGGTGCGAAAGGTGTTCCAGCTGTTCCAGCCCATGGGTGGTGTCAATGCCAGCCCCGGCGATTTTTGCGAATATGCCGCTATTGATATAAAAAGTGATAATAATATTATTGATGATTTTTTCATCTCTATTTTCATGTTTTGAATTTTACAATGTGTTTGATGCAACTATTATAGTTCAAACTCGCTATTCATTGTTTCTGATGAGTTACCGCCCACCATTACCTTGTATTTGCCGGGTTGAACGATGAATGAGCCGTTGTTGAGATAGAAGCCCAACTCCTGTTGTGTGAGTGTGAAGCTAACGGTGGTTGTTTGTCCCTGTTTCAACATTATCTTCTCAAATCCTTTTAGCTCTTTCACCGGGCGTGCTGCCACTCCCGCAGGCTGACGGAGGTATAGCTGAACCACCTCTTCGCCATCAACATTACCGTTGTTCTTAACATCTACCGATACTTCAACCATGCTTTCGCCTTTTTTGGTAACCTTCAGGTTAGAGTAGGCAAATGTGGTGTAACTCAATCCGAAGCCAAACGGATAAAGCGGTGTGTTCAGTTCATCGGAGTAGTGCGACCAGAATACGTCGGTGGAGCTTTGGGGCTGCGGACGGCCGGTACTCATGTGGTTGTAGTATAATGGCACCTGACCAACGCTGCGTGGAAATGTTACCGGCAGTTTTCCTGATGGGTTATAATCGCCCATAAGTACCTGTGCAATAGCATTTCCTGCTTGCGAACCGGGTTGCCACACTTGCAGTATTGCGGGTATGTGCTCGGCTGCCCAGTTAAGTACCAACGGACGACCGCTCATCACTACAAGAACTATGTTTTTGTTTACTTTATACACCTCTTCGAGCATCTCCTGTTGCAGGCCGGGCAATGTTATTTCGGTGCGGCTGCGCCCTTCGCCACTATGGAAGCCGTGCTCGCCCACCACCATTACCACCACATCACTGGCTGCAGCTGCTTTCACTGCTTGTTTCAAGCCTGTTTTATCGGTGGTGTTTACCACTACTTCGGTTCTGAAAGTTGCCTCGCCTACAAAGTAATCCAACCCTTTCTGATAGTTATATTTATTGTCTGGATAATTAGCCAGTCCTTCCATCAGCGATACGGCTGTGTTATCATCCGAAGCAATGCGCCAGCTGCCT
>CAZWOA010000197.1:0-2371 GCA_964635545.1 uncultured Marinilabiliaceae bacterium | reverse complement strand
CCGCCCTGCGGCTATGATTACACGCTTGCATGGGATTTACGACCATTCTGAAACCGCTCCGCGGTTATGATTACTGCTTCACATGAAAAATTCCTACCACTATACCGCCACCCCGTGGCTATAACGGCACACACATACTATTTTGCTACCTTTCTATCGCCGCCCTGCGGCTAATGTTACATTACTTGATAAAATTACCACCATTAAAATGCCGCTCTGCGACTATGATTACACACCTAAATGGGATTATTGCAACCATAATGATTTTATTAACCCGCAAAACATAATCAATATGGTATTTGTTAATATTAAGAAAACAATAAAATTTAAAGAGATTACAAACCGCAAAGCGGTGACAGAACGGTAAAATAACAATCAAAAAATTTACACCCATGAAACCTAATGCCTATACACAAATCAATATCCATGCAATTTTTGCGGTTGCTAATCGTGAAGGAATAATTGCTACGTCTTTCGAAAACGAACTTTATAAATACTTGGGCGGAATACTCAAGAAAAAAGGACATTACCCATTAATGATTAACGGACATTTAGACCATGTACATCTTTTCTTCGAACTGAATCCCAAAGAAGCACTCTCCGATTTGATTCGTGACCTTAAAGCAAACTCATCAAAATGGATACATAACAACCAATTCTTACCGGGAATATTTGAGTGGCAAAGTGGTTATGGAGGTTTTTCTTACTCAAAATCACAGCGCAACACGGTGATAAAATATATCGAACGACAAAAAGAGCATCATAAAAAAGAAACGTTCAGAGATGAATATATAAAAATATTGCAGTCGTTTGAAATAGATTTTAAAGATGAGTATTTATTCAATTTTATAGAATAATAATCAGAAACCGCGGAGCGGTGGCAGAATGGTAGAAAAGTAAAAAAACCATAACAGAATAGCTTCGGAGAAGCGACAGAATGGTAGTAACCATTTACGATAATAATAATCCAAACCGCATAGCGGTGGCAGAAATAATCTATTATGTCGCCGCCCTGCGGCTATGATTACACGCTTGCATGGGATTTACGACCATTCTGAAACCGCTCCGCGGTTATGATTACTGCTTCACATGAAAAATTCCTACCACTATACCGCCACCCCGTGGCTATAACGGCACACACATACTATTTTGTTACCTTTCTATCGCCACCCTGCGGCAATCCAACATACACATCGTGGATTATCGCTACATATTATACCTCCGCACTGTGGCTATTCACACACAATCAATATCGTTTCTACCATCACCTTGCGGCTTACTCAAAACAAAACGAAAAACAATGAAATAAATTTGTAATTTTGACCAATGGTTGGTTCTTTATGGTGGTACACCTCCACATATATAAAAGACAAATACAACCCAAACATGAAACAAATTACAAACAAAAATGCACATAACATATTTCTTTAGAAAACCACAGCCTCAGTATCACAGTATTGAACGTGTGTTTAGGATAATAATAGGCGAAGTAGGCAAGAAGGCAGAAACGACTATCTACCATCTGAATAATGGAGATAAAGGCTTATTCTCGCGTATTAAGGCACTTTTTGAGGTGAGAAAAAACAAAGGAGCAATAAACCATATTACAGGTGACATAAGCTATGTTGCTTTAGCACTGCCCAAGAAAGGTCTAATAATCACGTTCCACGATTTGGAATCGCTTGAGAGAAGCAGCATCATTCGCTCATGGTTGTTAAGACTTATATGGGTGGTGATGCCGGCACGTAGAGCGGAGAAAATAACTGTGATATCGGAACATACAAAAAAAAGAGTGCTGAAGTGGGCAAAAATTGAGGAGAGTAAAATAACCGTAATACCAAACCCGCTTCCACAAGGCTTCGAGTTTACCCCAAAGGAGTTTAATACCGCTAAACCAACAATATTGGCAATTGGCACAAAACCAAACAAAAATTTGGAAGGTACGATTGAGGGGGTTAAAAATATTGATTGTAAGCTAATTGTTGCAGGCAGGTTAACTAAACACCAACTTAATCTTCTTGAAAATTATGGTGTGGAGTATGAAAATATTGTGGGTGCTACCGACAGCCAGATTATTGATGCCTACCGTAGGTGCGATATTCTATGCTTCCCTAGTTTTTATGAGGGATTCGGAATGCCAATAATTGAGGCTCAGGCTGTGGGGCGACCGGTAATTTCAACTAACTATGGCGCAATGACTGAAACAGCTGGCATCAATGCTGCAATTCTAATCAACCCCAAGAAACCAACCGAAATAGAAGATGCTATTATCAAACTTCAAAACGACACTTCTATACGTGAAAGCCTTATTAAAAATGGCCTTAAAAATGCCGAAAGATTTATGACTGCTAATGTGGTGGAGGGGTACTAT
>CAZWOA010000196.1:0-2402 GCA_964635545.1 uncultured Marinilabiliaceae bacterium | reverse complement strand
ACTTTTTTCACCGCCCTTGTCATGTGACGCTTAAATGGCGGTCCGGGGATGCGCACAACTTCGAAGCCCACCGACTGCATCATTCTGCGCACATCGCCTTTAGCACAATAGGTTACCAGTATGCCTCCGGGAGACATTGAGTCGTATATCTTTTGAAAAATTGATAGTTGCCACATCTCGGGCTGCTTTTCGGGTGCAAAGGCATCAAAATAGACCAGATTGTAGTTTGTGGAAATATCAGCATCAATTATTGAGCACTCTTTCTTTAATAGTGTGAAGTTAGGCACTATCTCCACTCCCACATCCCACGGTGATGAGTGAATTTTCATCAGGATATTCTGCTCAGTTTCATTGCGTCCATAATTCAGTTTGCTATAAATATCTCCGGCAAGAGGATATTTCTCAACTGTATGATATTCAATGTTTTTACCATCAAAATTAAGTATGGTAAGCAGCACATTCAGCCCGGTACCCATCCCTACTTCGAGAATTTTTACAACACCGCCTTTAACTGCTTTTAAGCCGGCATCAATAAATACATGCATCGACTCATTAATTGCTCCATGCACCGAGTGGTAGTGCTCATCGATGCCAGGCACAAACAGGGTTGTAGAGCCATCGGAAGAGACCTCTATGGTGCGATTTGCAAATTTTGAATCATCAGTAATCAAAATGTCACTCATTTTCCCTTACCCTTTATAGTTAGCATAACAATGGTGGCAGCCTGTTGAATTCTGCTGGGCATAATTCCCATTATGTGACGTCGCGACAATCGGCTATTTACTGATGCTTTACGATGAAGGATTGTCAAAAACCAAATAAGCAATATTAACCCTTTTATGATGCTGGATATACTTATTGCCCACCAAATACCATACATCCCTATGGTTTCGATACTCATCAGCAGTAGAGCCAACGGAATGCGCAAGCCTGTAAATATTATTCCCACCAGCGATGGCGGCATGGTGCGCCCTATACCGTTAAATGCACCTCTCGAGAGTATCTCAACTATCATAAACACTTGTGACACAGCGAGTATATGCAAATAAACAACTCCCATTTCCAGTGCATCGGGTTCATTTAGGAAGATTGAAAAAATACTCTTGCCAAACAGCAAAAATGACAATGTTGCTGCCAGTCCAAGGGATATCCCCACACCTATTGCCACTCCATATCCTTTTCTGATGCGTAACCAGTTGCCACTTCCAAAATTTTGACCTGTGAATGCCCCTAGCGCAGTGGCAAGCCCCGATGCCGTCATCCACGAGATAGCCTCAATCTGCGAACCTACGCTTTGCACTGCCAATGGCACATCGCCCCAGCGGGTAATAAGTCGTGCAAGCACCATTGCAAACAGTGCAAACATAGTACCCTCGGCAGCTACAGGGAATCCTAGGCGGAAGATTGATACTGATATTTTGCGTTTCAGTTGAAATCCTTTGATTGTAAGCGCAAGATTATCGCGCTTAACAAATAGGCTTATAATAAAAAGTAGTGACACAATTACTTGCGCAATAACGGTAGCCCACCCGGCTCCCTCCACACCCATGGCGGGAATTGGCCCTAACCCAAAAATAAACAGCGGGTCGAGCACTATATTTATCAATAATCCGGCAAGCAAATAGTAAAAAGGCTGCCTGCTATTGCCTGCACCATTATATATACCTTGAAAAGTGGGATTGGTAAACGCAAAAACATACCCTAGGCTCACTATACGAAGGTAGGCAGTGGCATCGGCATGCACACCTGCACCTTGAAGATTGAGCAGACCAATGAGCGATGAAGCATTTATGATGGTGGATAGCGCATAAGCACCCGCCAATATCAACGCCCACACAATGGCATGCAGCGCATAGCCCGATGCACGTGTAAGGTCGCGCCGACCAACCGATTGCGACACGCCAACCTCGGCTCCTATGCGCGTGATGAGTAGCAACGAAGTGCCAAACCAGCTGAAAAAACTGGCCGCCCCCACCGATGCCACAGCCTCACTACCTAGCATGCCAAGCCACATCATGTCGGTGAGGTTATAGGCCATCTGCATAAATGACGTGCCAATAATGGGCAGCGACAGTTTTATGAGACTGCTAAGAATAGGACCTTGCGTTAAATCTTTAACTTGCTTCATGGCGCAAAGTTAAATAAAAAAGGTCGCCCCATGTTTGAGACGACCCATTTTTAACGTTTATACAATATTTAGAGGGCAACCTTCTTAACTGTATTACCCACTTTCACGATGTAAATCTGTCCTTTAGGAAGCGTAATAACATTACGACCTGCATCGGTAGCCTGAGTTGCCACACGCTGACCTGCAATGTTATACACCTCAACCATAGCACCACTATTTTGAGCAACCACTATCAGTTGACCATTCTGAACATAGATAGATTGGTCGTTAACCA
>CAZWOA010000195.1:0-2418 GCA_964635545.1 uncultured Marinilabiliaceae bacterium | reverse complement strand
AATATCATGTTGTGTTGCTCAGTTGTACTGATGAAGCAGGTAACGTTTTCAATTTAGTGTCACAGGGTAATTCATTCGATATAAGTTTTCTTCTTTCAGGATACTATTCGTTTACGTTGAGTACGAGCTTGGTTGATGCTTATTGGATAGGAGAATTTGAGTTATAGGTATGTTGTTGTTGGACTAACCAGCATACTTTAATCTATCTAAAATTAGACTTATTGTGTATCAATATATAAAATTATGGGCTATTTGTAAATGACATTTGGCAAAAGACAACCACTTTTTGGTATAAAAGAAATACAAAAAGCCAATATTTCATGAGGCGAAAAACCCATTGAGGGTGAAAAGTTGACCCGAACACACCCGAAAACAAGGTAGGGCAAAATAATTTAATTTAAAAATATGAAAAAGTTTGTTTTATTTTTATTTGTCTGCGTGCTATTTGGTTGCACAGAAGATAACAAAGAATCTATTCAGGATAATGAGTATGTAGAAATTATCCTACCTGATTTTATGAAGTCATACAATAAGAGTGAATATGTAGAGTATGATATTGAAGAAATGAATATCATAGCAGTAGGGGAAGATGGTAATGAGATTTATGGAAAAATTAGATTCACTATGCCTTCGACGTGTGAAGAGACTCTAATCAAACTAGAGATTACTAAAAATATTTTTGAACAAACAGAACTTGATTCTGACTTTTTACTAGAAGCTCAAGACGAGGGTTTGTTATACAGGTTAAAGTCTAGTTGTATAGCAAGTTGCCAAGAAAAGTTTACAGATGAGAATGGAGATAAAATCAAAGGAAGAGGAGCCTGTAAAGCAGAATGCTGGGCTAAGACCATTGCTCCTGTTGCAGCATCAATTATAATAGCATTACTTTAATTATTGTAGGGTATCTATATTTTACGATACCCTCTTTTAAATAAATTTTAAATGATACATTCTATTATAGTATTCATAATTGGCATTAACAACTTCTCTGCTGTTGCTGGCAATGATAAGGTTGAAGGTATTATCTTCGATAAAAATACAAATGCACCAGTTTCGGGGGCTCATGTTTTTTGGGAGTGTGCGCCAATGCGAGGTGTTATAAGTAATGAGGACGGAGTATTTTCAATATTGGCAAGTGAAGATTGCGCAACCTTAATTGTTACTCACATAGGCTATGAACCAGCAAAATGCGAAGTGGTTAACGATAGTAATTTAAGCATCGGACTTATAGAGAATGCTTACCAGTTATCAGAAATAACAGTAAAATCAATCACTGGCCTCGAGATAATAGAAAATGTTATATCTCAACTGCCTTTAAATCATCCAGCTCGATCGGTTTTTTATGATTTTTATTATCGTGAAGTATATTTTACTAAAGATAGCATAATCCATTTTGTGGAAGAGCATGTCGGTTCTATTGAGCATAAGAAAGGGAGTCATTTGGTTAGTTTTCCAAATAAAGTGAATGTGGCTAAAAGTAGAATTGGATATTTCACTACTCAGGGAAAGAAAAAGGCTAAAGACCTTAGATTTATATCCTTATCTCAAACGTTATGGGATAATCCGGTCTTCGACCGATATGATCATCTCAATATAAGGAAGCATAAGCAGTTTACCTTCAACTATAAAGGCACAGCCAATATTTATGGACACGATTGTTATATTGTGACTTTCTCCACTTCAAAACCATGCACATATCAAAGCGGACAGCTATATATAGACATCGAAACCTCGGCCGTAGTTAGGGAAGAGCTTGTAGCCAGAAGTGGTAGTGAGCGTAGAAATATTGCCTTTGTCAAATCGGGCAACGAATGGTATTTGAGTAGTGTTGAAGAGTATAAATATCGACTTAGCGGACCAAGTCACCGGATTACTCTGTATAATATGACGGGCGACAAAAATGCTAATATCGATTATATTGTTATGGGAACCCTGCTTCCTAAATTTGTTACAAAATATACATCCAGCTATATCGAATCTTATTGGGATGATTATAATACTGTGCCTCTTCCAAAATGGATAATAAATCGCATAGATAAAAGCCCCGAAGTATTGTAAATTGAGCTTTTGGGGCTAGTGGTGTTGAAATTACCACGCGGCTTCAGTCCGTGGTAACTTATAGAACTTGTAATTTTGTGGCGTCTGTCAGCCAGCCTGTTGGTATTGATTATTGTTGAATCTTGGGGTTGTTGAGAATTATTAGGAGTAAAAGAGTAGTAAAATCTTTGGTATAACAGCCGAAACAGAGTGAAAAACTGCCAGTTTTACCAACAAATGTGGTAAACGGTCTTTGTGTAATCGCCACAATAATAATGTATTACAAAAATATTTTGGTAAACGGCAACTTCGCCGCTTAAAATCTTGTAAAATGGATTAGTTACGTATGTATTTTTGATATGCGTTATTTGAGCCCAAAAG
>CAZWOA010000194.1:0-2418 GCA_964635545.1 uncultured Marinilabiliaceae bacterium | reverse complement strand
AAGAGTGGAAAAACCACAAAAAGCACGAAAAGGCATATCTTTTTCCTATCTTATTATGATTCTGTCGCCGTTTTGCGGCATTAAAGTCATGAAGTGCTTGACGCTATGCTACCATGATACGCTGCTCCGCAGTTTTTTCATAGTTGCTATTGGCTAAGGGCTAATGGCTAAAGGCAAGCGGCTATCAGCTAGCTTCTTTTGGGTTTGTGATTGCTTCAGATGGAGTTAAAAAAAATATGTGCCGGAATCATTTTTATTGTCATGTCTTCTTTTTCAAAACTATCACTTTGATTAAGGGTAACTATATATCCATCTCCACATCCAAGATTTTTCATGGCGACTAACAATCCATTAAACTCTCTGTCGAAATTATCATCATTAATAGTTAGACACACCTGTAGAGCTAATTTTACGGAATCTTTATCTACCGCAATAAAATCGCATTCTCCTCTGTCTTTGTAATAAAATATATGTTTGTATTTTCTGCGAAGATGTAAGAATATAAGATTTTCGAAACGACGTCCCAAATTATCGCTTGTCGATAGAGAGTTTTCTGTATAGAGTCCCATGTCCATTACATACACTTTTTTAGGATTACGTGCCTGAACTTTTAATGAATGGCTGAAAATAGGGATAAACTCAAGCAAATACGCATCCTTTAAGAATGAAAAATACTCTAAAAATGTAGCAGGAGATTTAATGTCGAACATCCCAACTAACTTGTTGGCAGAGATAAGATTGCCAATATTGGTTATCAAAAATGTAGTTAATTGACGTAGCGATGTTATATCCCGCACAGAGTGCCTAACTGCAATGTCTCTCAATAGGATGTCATCTACAAGGGTATTGAGGATTATTGATATCCCGGTTTTAAGATATTCGGGTATGCCTCCGGTTTTAAGATAACTAAGAATAGCACTTTCATCATCATCTAACCCTTTAAATTTGATATATTCTGAATAGGAAAATGGGAAAGCCTCCATAGATAAATGTCTTCCGGTTAAATGGGTTCCTAATTCAACGCTAAGCATTGATGCATTAGAACCGGTAATAAAGACCCTGTAACCTTCTCGCAAAAGTTGATTTACATACTTCTCCCAACCCGGGACAACTTGTATCTCATCGAAGAAAAGAATTTTTATTCCCCTTTTCTCTATTTCTTTATGAAGACGGGAAAGATCGCCAGTGTCAAAGGCTGATAGACGTATATCATCAAAATTAAGATATATCGCATCTTGATAATCTCTTCGGAGTAACTGCAATAGGAGTGTACTTTTCCCACATCGACGTATTCCTGTTATGATAGTGGCAAAAGCCTCTACTACGGGTATATCTGCTAATGCTTCGCGAGTAAATCCTGAATCTTGCATTAGGAATGTTTCTCTCTGTGAGTCTATTACTAATGCGATTTCTTCTTGTCTTGTCATACTTTGCAATATATTAACCAGTTTCTTTCAGTATAAAAGTATGAAATCTTTTAGTATAATGAAAGATGTTGAGGGTGAAAAATCCGCACTCTCGGCTATGCCGCTTGGTTTCCAAGAAATCCGTGGATAAAATACTTTTCACACAGTCCCTTCACGACCACAAGAGTTACTGCCCGTGGTAGCACAAAAGATGAGAGAGAGAGAGACTGGAGTCGATAATTTCACCCCATGCGGGGCTTATCTCTCACTTAACTTAGAGCCGTAAGTTGCGCTTCGCTTGCATACGGTTATTTATGATATATCCCCTGCGGGGAATGGCCTTAACTTCCTTAATGGTCAAGTTTTTCAACCACAAAAAGCACGAAAGACACGAAAAGCGATATCTATTTCCAGCAGAACTTGTCCCGTTTTGACGAGAGAACGCAGATTTTTTCACCATCCAGGAAATTAAGAAATACACGTTTAAGTCATGCACATCGGCTCGGAGAGCCGTACCATGAATAACCGTGGGCGATAGCCCGCGGTACACACCACACGAACTTCTGCCCGGAAGGGCAGCACAAAAGCATCACGAGATTAAATGTTTGATAATTTTTTCACCATTAAGATAGTTAAGGTTTATTTACTTGATTGTTAGGTTCATATCTTCCTTAATGGTTCAGCAGCTTAATTCAGCGCCGTAGGTGCGAAATCTTTGTAGCATTAAAGTATCATGCTGCAAAAAAACTCCGTAGGAGTGGCATCTTATACAAAACAGGTTAGTTTTTGCAGTTAATATATAATCTCACCCCATGTGAGGCTTTTAATCACATTGCCTATATCCGTAAGCTACGCTTCGCTTGCATACGGTTACTTATGATATATCCCCTGGGGGGAATGGCTTATCTTCCTTAATGGTTAAACTATGCATGAGGCTGCTAATTTACTGAAAGTCAGCTGAAAGCCCCTTTAGGGGTTTGGGGTGATTAGGTTGCAGGGCTAGGTGAGTTCC
>CAZWOA010000193.1:0-2466 GCA_964635545.1 uncultured Marinilabiliaceae bacterium | reverse complement strand
TTAAAAGCCCTTTAGATTTATTGTAATATAAACAACAAAAGCAGCCCGATTTCTCGAACTGCTTTTCTATGCGGTATGGACGGGACTCGAACCCGCGACCCCCTGCGTGACAGGCAGGTATTCTAACCAACTGAACTACCACACCATTTTTTTCTTGTTATACTCCAACCAGCGCCTTCTTCCGTCGTCAACGGAATATCATAATCCGTCTCCCCCTCGTTTGCAACGAGGGGGCAATGGTATTTGCATTTGCAATGCCCCTTTTCCCCTCGTTTTTCGCTAGCGCTTTCCGCCAGGAAAGTAATCGCTCGCGCTTTCCGCTAGGAAAGAATGCATCAATAGAGTAGGAGAGAAGCCATTAACCCCTCGTCCCCCTGAGCCTGTCGAAGGGTGAGTCTGACACCTTTTATTTTTAAATTATAAGCACAATGCTATTTCAATTCAGCATTAATCTGTTTCTTTGCTTCCTCAATATCTATCCTGGCTTTATATCCATGTTTTTCCAGTAAGTAAAGCAACTCGGCTCCATTGATCAGTGTAAGCGGTTTATCTTTTACAAAATTGTAAGAATCTGCTCCAAAATTTGAAGTGGTTACAAGAATACCCTTGTTGGCTCCTTCATTCATTACTGTTCCATATAAATCCCTTACGGCCGATACGCCAACAACATTTGTATATCGTTTTGCTTGTATCACAATTTTTCCGCCTCTGATGGGATCTTTATCAAATGCAATAGCATCAACTCCGCCATCCTTGCTGGCTTGTGTAACTTTAACCTCCCCTCCATTGTCGGAAAATTCCTTCTCGAAAATCTCTCTAATTAAATACTCAAACTCTTCCCAGTCCATAGCCGCAAGATTGGTTGATTCATTCAATTTATCAGCGACTGCCACCGCATCAATAAAACGAGTATCAGAAGTGTCAATAGCCAAAACTGGCTTAATAGGTGTAACATCTGAAAACTTATATCCCAATATACCTTTAAAGTTCTTAAAGCAAACCTTTGGTTCTACCAACTCAAGATTTACTGCCGAAAATTCTTGTACGCTTACCAATATAGAAGCTACAATTTGAGCCTCATACTGTCCTGTTCCCCTATTTAAGTTGTTTACCCATCCATTTATGTTTACATATTCAACAAACTTTTTGTAATCATTTTTTATAATCAAATGAATAACAGCCAGTATGCATTGATAAATAGAATCATCAAACAGAACTTCTATCTCTTTTTGAGTAAAAAGTTTATCCTTAAACTCATTTCTGGTTTTAACAAAAATCCTTTCCTTGATGTTTGGGAAGCTCTCTATCACAGGCAGTTCAATTGTAGCTTTCAATATCTTGGTATCTTCCTCTAATACAAGTTTAATATCTTTACTAAAAGGTGCAGAAAGTGTATGCTTCAATGCAAATTCGAAATAATTACAGACATCAATACTTGTATTACCCGTATCATATTTCTCAAATATATCATTAACTGAACTGTTATAGCGGCTTTGACTTTTTATATAATTATAAAATTCATTTTCCCACTTGGATTTCTTTATATTATACTCTTCTACAAGATTAATATTATATTGCTTAATTCTATTTTTTTCTCTTAACCACTCGTCAACAGCATTTTCATACTCCAACTTCTCTTTTTTGCTAACACCCCAAAACTTTCTTTGTGGTGCAGCAGGTTCTTCTCTATCAAAGTCGGCTAATTTTGGATAATCTGGTTTTGCAATGGGGTAATTGCTTTTATCTATGAGACCATCCTTATTTAGCTGTGTTTCTATTGCTGATCTTAGTATATTCTTATAATTACCCAGAATATAAGTAGGTTCTTTCATTTGCCATTCAAATTCCCATTCGGCTATTTGGGCATCAATAAGTTCTTTTAGAACATCTTTATTTTTAGTTTCTATAACCTCATATACCCCTAATAGCTTGTGTTCTATCTTTTGAATATAGGTAATGCTGTCTCGAACATAAATATTTACGTTCTCCAGTATTTCTTCTATTCGCCCCTTGTCTTTAATCAGAATTCTATATTTTTCATATCCCGACTTTTCGATAATTTTAAGCTGCTCAAGCATACTGATTACATCATCCGTATCCCCACTTACAAAAAATGTCAATCGGATATTACTGTAATAAACAAACTCTTTATTCTCTGTTATCAGTTTAAAACAATTATCCTTTAGTATTTTCCTTCTCTCCCTTACAATATCACTAACATCATCTTCGATTATCGTTACTGGATGTATAACTATATGATTTTGATTTGTCACCATTTTATTAACTTTTTTGTTAAATTAAAATATAGCGAAAGATAATCAAATAGAACTATCTTTTACACACACAACTATAATAAATAACCCACTATTAAAAATGATCTTTGCAATTCCTAATTCTTTCTGGGCGTTCCCTCCGGTCGGGCTTTCCGTTACTATCTTTTGCTCCTACGTCGCAAAAGGATATCCA
>CAZWOA010000192.1:0-2475 GCA_964635545.1 uncultured Marinilabiliaceae bacterium | reverse complement strand
TGATAATGATACTCTTGTAGTGAATAGGGCGATAGGAAATGTGAAGTTTAAGATAGACGCCATAACCCAGGTGAGAGTTTTAACTGATGGCGAGTTAAACTAATATTCGTTATTTTTAGTTTGAATTATTTACAATTATATCCATCAGGCAATGAAAAAGTATGCTACTATTCTGTTCACTTTAGTTATTTCGGTCGGTTTATTGGCTCAACCATCAGAAAAAACACCTTTTAGCGAATCGGAAATTATACTTCACACTTCGTCGGGCGATATTTATGGTACGCTTGTAGTGCCCAATAGTTTTAAAAAATCGCCGTTAGTGTTGATTATTGCCGGCTCGGGAGCCACCGACAGGGATTGCAACTCACCGGCAGGACTTAATACCAATGCTTATAAGATGCTGGCTGATAGCTTTGTAGCTAAAGGTGTGGCATCATTGAGATTCGATAAAAGAGGAATTGGCAAAAGCAGGGCTGCAATGACTCAGGAGAGTGATCTTCGGTTTGATGATTATGTGGATGATGTAGTTGCCTGGATTTCAATGATTAAAACTGATAAGCGGTTTTCTGAAATAGTGATTGTGGGCCATAGTGAAGGCTCTTTAATTGGGATGGTGGCCGCTCAAAAGGTTGAAATTGACGGCTTTGTCTCTATTTCGGGTGCCGGAAAGTCGGCCGACAGAATTATCGAGGAGCAGCTTAGTACAAAACTGCCTCAAATTCTACTCGATGAATCAAATAATATACTCGATAGCCTAAGGGCAGGGAAGACCGTGGATAAGGTAAATCCTTTTTTGCTTTCTCTCTATCGCCCCAGTGTGCAACCCTATATGATATCTTGGATGAAGTACGATCCGGCAATGGAAATAGCAAAACTTACCATTCCTGCAATGATTATTCAGGGCACTACCGATTTGCAGGTAACAACCTCTGATGCCGAATTGCTATCGAAAGCCAATCCTGCAGCAAAACTGCTTATAATTGAGAATATGAACCATGTGCTGAAGGAGTCGGATGCTGATATTCAAAGGAATATGAGCACCTATCAAAATCCTGAATTACCGATTAAAGAGGGCTTGGTTCAAGAGATAGTGGGCTACTTTTTTAAAGGTTATATGGTGAAGAAACAAAAAGTAAAAAGGTGAATTTGAGGGTTGTTAGCTTTGTAAGTTGACAGCTTAATCTCACAAACGTTAATGAAAGGGTTTGTTGATTATATGTTAATCTTAATATTGTTGTTGAAAAACAGTGGAACTAAAGGAAGTTAATAATGACTAAACAAAAAATTGAATCAGTAAGACATTTGATTTATTACTCATACGCTAATCTTGCTATGGTACATACAGCTATTGATAAGAAACAAGAAAAATATGGAGTAATTAATTTTATGATTCGGGCTAAGTTATTTAAAGGACTTAAAGAAGGTACAATGAATATTAGAACTATTTTCGATGATGAGAAGGTGAAATTACAAACAGGTGAAGTTTGTAATTATTGCGGCTCTGCAGAAAATTTAGCTTTGGATCATATTTTCCCTAAGAAACTAGGAGGTAAAGATGTTGCCGAAAATCTAATATTTGCTTGTAGATCTTGTAATAGCTCTAAAGGTAATAAAGATTTAATGGAATGGATGGCTATCCGAAATCAGTTTTTGCCTTTAATGGTTATAAGACGCTACTTAAAGCTTACATATAATTATTGTAATGATAATGGACTTTTAGATAAACAAATAGATGAATTACTTTTAATGAACTTACCGTTTAGAATTGATCTTCTACCAACTATTTTCCCTGATCCTAATAGTTTGGTTTTAAATAGTAAACAAATTTGATTTGGCTAATTTAAATCTTTATAGATATTATAAGCACATGAAAAAATCTATAATCACATTAATATTTCTATTTTCAACAACCTATATTACAGTTGTTTCGGCACAGTGGAACCACTTTATTACCAATTTTAAGAAGGAGGTGCATGGGGGAGGAGCGCAAACCTGGCAAATAAAAATCAATAATGCCGGAAATATATATTTTGCCAATAAAGATGGAATTCTGGAGTATAACGGCAGTGACTGGTCACTGATGCCACTGTATAATAAAAGTGATGTGAGGTCGGTTTTAGTTTCATCGAGTCATGGTCGTATTTATGCAGGAGGCGAGAAGGAGTTTGGCTATTACCAGCCCGATGCGAGTGGAGAGATGAAATATAAAATGCTATCCAACCTTTTTGAAGACAGAGAGAATTATTCTGGTGTCTATTGGGGTGTGTATGAGATAGATAATGCATTTTATTTTGTGTCGGACTGGCATATTTTAAAGTTGGTAAACGATAAATTTTCGGTAATTCATTCGGATTATAGAATTGACTGCTCGGCTGTGGTAAATAACACTATTTATATGGGCGGTTCTGATGGAATAAAAATGCTGACAGGAAATTCAATTACTCCGTTTCCTGATGATAAATTGCTGAAAAACAA
>CAZWOA010000191.1:0-2482 GCA_964635545.1 uncultured Marinilabiliaceae bacterium | reverse complement strand
ATTATTAACGTTCTTTAATTATTCAATCAAGGATGACAAGCCATCAAGAATAGCATAAAACCAGCAGTTTAAAGCAGTTATTATCCAACTTCAAATAAATATGACTCTTCCGAAATATTTGTGTATTTTTCAAGGCTAAATGCGTCACCATAAAACTTTGCAACAATGAAGGCAACATATATCATATTGGCTATTCTGATATCTCTATCATCTTGTGTTACAGTCAAAGGCCATACTGAAACCGACACTGTTTTCAAAACCGGTGCCGAACGAACCGATGTTTACCTGCCTATTTTAAAGGATAAAAGGGTGGCACTTTTAGTAAACCATACTTCGATTATTGGCACCACTCATATTGTCGATTCATTGCTTGCATTGGATATCAACATTGTTAAAATATTTGCGCCCGAGCACGGTTTCAGGGGCGATGCCGATGCCGGTGAAAAGGTTAACAGCACCACCGACTCAAAAACCGGTCTGCCTGTAGTGAGCCTCTACGGCAACAATAAAAAGCCCACCGCCCAGCAAATGGCCGATGTTGACGTGGTTATTTTTGACATCCAGGATGTTGGCGTGAGATTCTACACCTACATATCGAGTATGCACTATATGATGGAGGCTTGCGCCGAAAACAACCGGCAACTTATTATCCTCGACCGTCCCAACCCCAATGGCGATTATGTGGATGGCCCCATATTGGAGACGGGCTACAAGAGTTTCGTAGGAATGCATCCTATTCCGGTGGTGCATGGCCTCACTGTGGGCGAACTGGCGATGATGATAAACGGCGAAGGATGGCTCGACGGTAACAAAACATGCAATATAACAATGGTAGAGATGGATAATTACACCCACGACACCATAATTGCCCCAACCCAAAAGCCATCGCCCAACCTTCCTAACCTGCTATCCATAAGGCTTTACCCATCGCTATGCTGGTTCGAGGGTACCGATATAAGTGTGGCGCGCGGCACCTACTTCCCATTTCAGGCAATAGGCTACCCCGATGCACGCATGGGCAGTTTCACATTCACACCAGTGGGTATAGACGGAATGGCAAAAAATCCGCCTCAAAAAGACAAACTTTGCTACGGCACCGACCTGCGTAACGACAGCATAAACCACACAATGACACTAAAATACCTTATCGAATACTATAATAAATTCCCCTACAGAGAGAAGTTTTTTAGTAATGCCCGATTCTTCGACCTGCTGGCCGGCACCAACAAACTCAGACTGATGATTATCGATGGAAAATCGGAAAATGAGATACGTGAATCATGGCAGGAGGATTTGAATAATTACAACTCAATGCGTGAAAAATACTTACTCTACCCAAAAAACAAAATTTCAAAATGAACATAAAACTAACAGTAACTACCCTTATATCAACATTATACCTATCATTAACAACGATTAATGCACAGCAACTTCCCTATAAAAAACAGATTAACTGGAATGAAGCTATCTATTCGCCATGGGTTAACAGCCAAATAGAAAGCATGACCCTCGATGAGATGATTGGCCAGCTGTTCTGGATAGGTGCGCCACTCAACGCAAGCACATCCAACTTGGCATCAACCATCTCAATGATAGACAAATACAAACCCGGAGGAGTACTGTTTTTCAAAAATACGCCCGAAAATATTGCCAATGTAACCAACACCCTTCAACAACACTCCAAAGTGCCACTTCTGATGAGCATCGATGGTGAATGGGGACTGGGCATGAGGCTGCAGGGAGCTGTGTCGTTCCCTTTTCAGATGACCCTAGGAGCGATACAACATAACCAGCTGATAGAGGAAATGGGCTACGAGATTGGCTTGCAATTCTGCAGGATAGGCCTTCACATAAACCTCGCACCGGTAGCCGACATAAACACCAACCCTGCCAACCCAATTATCGGAAGACGCTCGTTTGGCGAATCCCCCTACATGGTGGCAAAGAAAACCACAGCCTACATGCGGGGACTACAAAATGCAGGGGTTCCTGCAGTGGCCAAGCATTTTCCGGGGCATGGCGATACCAGTGGCGACTCGCATAAGCTGCTGCCCATAAGCAACCATACCCGCGCACGCCTCGACAGCGTAGAGTTGGTGCCGTTTCGCGCTCTTATCAATGCAGGGATAATGGGCATAATGAGTGCACACATCGAAGTGTCTTCCCTTGAGCAAAAACAAGGATTACCGGCCACATTATCGCATAAAACAATCACTCAACTACTTAAGAAAGAGATGGAGTTTAAAGGCTTCGCAATATCCGATGCTATGAATATGTATGGTGTTACGGCCTCATCCAAAGATGGCAATATAGATATGAGGGCTCTGATGGCAGGAAACGATATTATCGAGATGTCAATCAATCTGCCTAAAGCATTTACCGAGATTAAAAACGCAATAAATAACGATGAAATGAGCCTTAAAGATATCGAAATGAAATGCAGAAAAACACTGGCTCTCAAGGAGTGGTGCGGCCTGAATAA
>CAZWOA010000190.1:0-2494 GCA_964635545.1 uncultured Marinilabiliaceae bacterium | reverse complement strand
TACCGGAGGTTCTACAAGAGTTGCCGGCGGTGCTATTTGGATGGCTAATACTGCTCGTAATGAAGCTGCAGATGTTAACTTTACTCCTGAGGATTTAATTGAATTTATGGAATGGCGTTCTGAGACTGAATTAAACAGACCATATTTAACACGTGTTGGTGAAATAACTGGTCGAGTAGCAACTTACCTTATTGAGCAAGGAGCTCCATTTAAAGATACACATAGTTTAGGTCACCCGGAATCAAAATTATTCACTTTATCACCTATCAATGAAGGAACTGGATATGGTGGAGGGATTCTTGTAGATTTTCTAACAGAGTTGTCAGATAAATTAGGTGCAGAAGTAAGATTAAACTCAAAAGTTACCTCATTATTAACAGAAGGAAATGCTGTAGTTGGTGTTTCCGTTGAGGGAGAAGACAAAAATTACAATGTAATGGCTAAGAAGGTTATACTTGCAACTGGCGGATTCACAAGAAATGAAGAAATGATAAAAGAATTGGCGCCGGAATATACCAATAATATTCCATTTACAGGAGCTGGAAGTACCGGAGATGGAATAACTATGACTAAGGACTTAAACGTTGAGATCGTAGGAACAGATATGATGAATCTCAAGGGATTAAATCACAACTTAGGTTATTATGGAAAAATTGGTGGATTAGTTAACGTTCCTGGTATTATCTTGAACAAAGAAGGCGTAAGATTCGCTAGCGAAAAGCTTTTCTATAGTGAGATAGGAATACATATTAACAAACAAACTGATAAAAAAGTTTATGGTATAGTTGACAGTCAATCAACAAGAATCGAAGACTTAGATAAGGCTGTAGAAATGGGTCTTATTTATAAGGCAGATACTTTGGAAGCACTTGCTGATGCAATTGGTGTTAATAAAGAAGCCTTTATGAAAACACTAACAGACTATGAAGCAGTAAGAGTATCTGGTAAAGATGATCCAGACTTTGGTGTTAAAAATGATAAAATGGCAGATATCTCAGTTGCACCGTTTTACGCGGTACCAATCAAACCATTGTTCATCGGATCAATCCCAGGATTACTTGTTAATGAAAAATCAGAGGTTATGACAAAATCAGGTGAAATAGTTGAAAACCTATATGCTTGCGGCGAACTTGTGTTTGGCAACGTATTTAGTAAATATTACCCAGCATCAGGGTCAGGTGTAGGCTTTGCAGTTTATACCGGTGCCATAGCTGCTGAATCAGCAAAAGAAGCATTAAAAAAAAGTGTCTTAGCACTTTAAATGCCCAGAGTTAAAACTCTGGGCATTTGTATTGTAAGATACAATGCTTCAACTGAACATTCTCTTTCAAAAATAAAAAAC
Source organism: uncultured Marinilabiliaceae bacterium (assembly GCA_964635545.1). Lineage (GTDB taxonomy): Bacteria > Bacteroidota > Bacteroidia > Bacteroidales > Marinilabiliaceae > JAGPIS01. Next base: position 1,152 of record CAZWOA010000190.1, on the reverse strand, counting down.
CCTGGATAACAAAGAACCAGGGTGATATTCTATTCATTAGTATATAGTGGTTAACCTCTCTCCTCTTCTTCATGCATTTTAAAAGTCCAGCAATTTTTTGTTGGACTTTTTTTATAACTCAAGAACTCAATTTTTAGTATGAGCATTTACTGCCCTGACTGTATTATTAAGTAATTTGTCGAAATATAGTGCACAGGAAATTTAACTAAATTTATTTGGCTAATTGCTCAACAATATGTTTTGCTGCAATTGCTCCTGTATATACTGATGTACCCATACCTGTTCCAGATGAAGGATAATATTTATTAAATGTATTGCCAAATATCAATTCTCCAACTGCATACAAATTAGGTATTACTTCACCTTTACTATTAACAACTTCTGTATCTTCTGTTACTTTAAGTCCTGGTATTGAACCAATGAATAAAGGTCTAACTTCCATTGCATAATAAGGAGCTTTTTCTAATCCATTTTCTTTAACAGTTTGAATCATAACATCTGCATCAACGTCTAATTTAGATGCTAATTCTTCAATTGAATCAGCTTTTGTAACTATACCTGATTTTACTCCATTTTCAAATCCTTCTACATCTTTATTATCTTGGTCACAAATTGCATATGCCATATGGTCTGTCTGGTTATTAAATAATGCTAATGTTTCACCATAGAAAGTCTTCTCTGCTCCAAACTGCTTACCTTCTTTATTAATGTAAATTTGTCCTTTTCTTGCTATTGCTCCCTCGACACCATAATATCCATAATTCGGATTATAGCCTGTAAGTCCCATCATTCCTTCTCCAACAATAACTGTATCTAATTCCTTAGTCATTGTTAAACCATCACCAGTGCTTCCTGCTCCTGTAAATGCAAATACTGATGCGTAATCAGGTGCAAGTTCTTTTATTAAATCAGTGTTTCTTGTAAATCCACCGGTTGCAAGAATTACTTTTTTTGCATCGACAGTGTATTTGCTATCAAGATCTTCTACATTAACCCCTTTTACGGTACCATCTTCTACAACTAATGAAGTTACTTTGGAATTAAGTCTTACTTCAGCTCCATTTTCTTTCGCTATTTCAAATATTGAATCCATCATCTCTTTTCCGCCATAACCTTCACCATATTTTACTGTTGAATTTAAATTAGCCCATG
>CAZWOA010000189.1:0-2520 GCA_964635545.1 uncultured Marinilabiliaceae bacterium | reverse complement strand
ATCGCTTCGCTACCAATTACAATGTAAATATGTTATTAATAGTAAATAGTATTATTCACTAAAGAAGATTTAGCTACGCTGAACTTCGTTTCTCCCTACGGTCGGAATGACTTTGTTAACTTTTATTTGGGAGATGGGTGGATTGTTTGGCGGCTCTGCCGCCAAACAATCCACCCATCCCCCTGGCATAGCAACCTATCCGTCATCTCGAACGAAGTGAGAGATCTCATTAATCATTAAATATCCTTTTCACTTGTAGTAAAAAAGTCATTTATCTCTGAGAGTATTGTTGTACCTTTGTTTAGTAGCATATTTCAAGGATTTTGTTTTGCGACTTAAAGACACTGATTATCAGTGATTTTGCTTAGCAAATATGCTGCTATTTTATTGTAAAACAACTAATTAATTTACTTGCTAAAGTTGAGATAATTAATATTATCTCATTGTGTGCAAAAATTCAATATCCCCAATCCCAGCCCTTCTAAAACCATTTTCAAATTAATAGTGTTATCTTTGGGGCTGCCAACTATAAAACACCATAGGCAGACTTAAATTACTTTTAGAGGACATAATGAATAGGCAGATACTTCGCTTAGCGATTCCAAATATTATTTCAAATATTACAGTACCGTTACTTGGGCTTATTGACATTGCAATTGCAGGTCACCTAAGCAGTTCGCTTTACATAGGTGCAATCGCGCTCGGCACCACCTTATTCAGCATGATATATTGGAACTTCAGTTTTCTGCGTATGGGCACCAGCGGGTTTACTGCACAGGCGTATGGGGCACGCAATTTTGGCGAGATGATGGCAAATCTGCTACGTTCACTTATAATTGCAGGGGGCATCGGTGTTATTATTATAATCCTTCAGAAGCCGATATTTATGGCAGCAAGCCATTTTATTGCCACGGGCGCAGAGAGTGCCGGTTATGTGGGCAGTTACTTCTATATATGTGTGTGGTCGGCACCTGCAATGCTGGGAATGTATGCCTTCAACGGATGGCTCACTGGAATGCAAAACGCTCGCACACCTATGATTATAGCAATTCTTAACAATGTGCTCAACATTATTTTAAGTTTTGGTTTTGTGTTCGGATTCGGGATGCAGATTGAAGGTATTGCACTGGGAACCATGTTGTCGCAATGGATATCATTCATAACAATGGCTTTATTGGTGCGCCGTTTTTATGGCAAGCAATTCAAATATGTCAACCGAAATTTAATTTTCAAAAGAGATAGATTTGCAGCTTTCTTTAGCGTCAATCGCGATATATTTATACGCACACTGCTATTGGTGGCCGTTACCACCTTCTTCACCTTTGCATCATCGAAGATGGGTAATACACTGCTGGCGGTAAACTCACTGCTGATGCAGTTTTTCCTACTTTTCTCCTATTTTATGGATGGCTTTGCTTATGCGGGCGAGGCACTGACCGGCCGATTCATTGGTGCACGTAGTAACACGCAGTTACAGAGGCTTATACGCAATCTTTTTGTATGGGGCATTAGTCTTGCTGCTATGTATTCGCTGGTTTATGCCCTCTTTATGCCACAACTGTTGGGCATCTTAACCAATAAAGCAGAAGTTATTGCTGCTGCCCGGGATTATCGATTATGGACAATTCTTATACCCATGGCAAGCTTTGCATCATTCGTGTGGGACGGAATTTTTGTAGGTGCAATGGCCTCATCGCCAATGCGTAACAGCATGATGGTGGCAGCCGCTGTGTTTTTTACCACCTATTATGTTGCAGCATCACAAATGGGGAATAATGGACTTTGGCTATCATTTATTCTCTACTTGGTATTCAGAAGCGGCGCACAAACAGTAATATTTTTCCGGAACAGAGCACTTTTCAGAGTATAAAAAAATTAGAGTGCAGCGAGGTAAGTCACCAGGTTGGCATCAGTATTGGTTAGATTCAACTTCTTGCGAATGCGCGCCCTGATAACCTCAATACTCTTAACATTTTGATGGGTTATTGCCGCAATCTCTTTGGATGACATATTTAGCTTAAGAAAAGCACAAATTCTCTCTTCGGCTGGGGTTAAATCGGGATGGGCATTGCGCAGATTGGTGTAAAACTCCTGATGTGCCTGCATAAAACGGTACTCAAACTCCTGCCACACCTCGTTATCAATTTCCGATTGTAGCTCGAGAATAATGCGTTGTACAGGTGATTTTAGCTCCGTTCTAACTTCATCCTTTAGTGCCATAAGTTTTTTTGCAACGCTATTGATTAACTCATTTTTTCGGATAAGATACATCACATTGGTAGCAAACTCCTTATTTTTTAACTCTATTTGATGTTCAAGATTCTGTTTTTCAGCAATTGTTTTTTTGCTTTTCAGATGACGCATAATCAGTAAAAGAACCACAACCACTATAAACGAAATCAGCAGAATAGTGACAATAACAAACGAGAACTGCATTTTTTGCTTTTCAAGTGATGCGTTTTTTTCGAACCTTGCGAGTTCGTAATTTGCTTGTAACTGTGTGGTTTGTCTTATTATTTT
>CAZWOA010000188.1:0-2634 GCA_964635545.1 uncultured Marinilabiliaceae bacterium | reverse complement strand
AAAAGGAGATATCATTGCATTTATTCGCTCCATATTCATGTTATTTAATGAAGTAGCACATCAAAATAAAATAGCATTTACCATTGAGGCATCATCGGCCACGCTCAACACATGCTTCTACCACGAAAAGATGGAACGCATAATTTACAACCTGCTATCCAACGCCTTCAAATCGACCAACGAAGGTGGTAAGATATCGATAGCTATAGAGCAGAGAACCGGCAACATACAAATTGACGTAACAGATACAGGCAGTGGATTGCCAACATCTGAAACAGAGACTATTTTTGAACCGTTTAGCCATATCAACAATACCTCAAACCCTGCTAGTAGCAGAATCAACCTCGCGGTGGTAAAACGATATGTGGAGCTACACAAAGGAACCATAGAAGTAAGCTCCCGACTGGAAATGGGCAGTAAATTCACCATTATCATACCTATCGTTACCAATTGTCCTCCTGCACACAGAAACGTTGAATCACCACAATTGCTGATAAACGAGGATAGCGAAGTGATGCTTGCCGATTTCAACCAGTTCAGCAAAATGATGTTCAAAGACCGCAATATCGACAACAACTTCACACTACCACAAATGGTGATAGTGGAGCCCGACAACGATTTAAACGGATATCTAACCGAACTTCTTTCGCCCATATTCAGTATAATGTCGGCATCTACCTACGACGAGGGCATTGACCTAATTGAGAAATTAATTCCCGATGTGGTACTTACAGATGTACTTATAGGTGCGTAAAACGGCTATCAACTTAGTGCTGACATTAAAGAAACGGCTGCCACAAACCACATCCCGGTAATAGTGCTTTCGGCATTCACCGATAGCAACAGTACTATAACAGCCATGCAGAGCGGCGTAGATGCCATCATTCATAAACCTTTAGATTTCAACATCTTGATAGCTACTATCGAGAATGCACTACTACAACGTAAACGACTTAAGGACAAATATTTTCATGGCGAAACAATTGATATAGCAGAAGAGCCGCTTAGCAGTGCCGACCAAGCTTTCCTATCGAAGCTAATTGACGAAGTAGAGAAGAATATCACAAACTCATCATTCGACGTGGAGGCACTGTGCAAAGTGGTACACCTTAGTCAACCACAAACCTACCGAAAGCCTCAACATCAATGCCTGATGATATTTATGCCCCGTTTTGATACCATGGAAAGATGTTTGGCAAGTTAACCATCGTGCTGCTGCTACTTTCCATGTTAACTCCACCCCCTTCTCATTCACTGTTTGAAATGATGCGTAGTTAACCACCACTCCCACCTTATTTTCAACCCGCATCGGAACTAAATTATGGGCAACAAATCCGGCTGCACCATAGAACTCACAAAAATTGAGATGCCGCGAGGCATACGATAATTGTAACAGTGACGATATATCCACCCTATCAGAACTAATCACCCCAAACTCAGCACTACCCCACAATGTATAATTTAAATTGCGCAACATATTCTGTCTATCATCAGTAATATTAGAGTATGCCGAATGGAATAAGCCACCCACATTAACCAACAACAACTTATCTGCTTCATCCTCACTATAAGTAAGTTGCGAAATATTAAAGAAGCCATTTTTGTTTAAGTTAATATCAAACAGTGATTGTGAATCAGAAAAGACAAAACCTGCCACTCCATTATAAACACTACTCTTCAATGCAAGCTTGTTATCCAACTCATACTCCACATGAATGCCTATCGATGACATAGGGAAATCGGGCACCGGAAAATTGAGAGATATGGTAGGAAATATTCCGCAAGAGCTATTGGTGAACAGCGAAGTTAAATCGTCATTGAAGTAATCTTCATTCAAATTCCGTATTCCTCCAAATATTTGCAACCTATCCATGGCCTGCTTATATCCGGCAATAAATAGACTAAGGACCAAATTCTTCTCCTCAATATTTGAAAAAATCTGAATATCATCAAGAATTCTGTTTTTGCGGGTTTTAAATACCGATACAGTCTGCACATCCAACTCACCCCCTCTCCAGATATCAGTATTATAACTAATACTCAATAAGTTAACCCAATTAGCCTTTCTTTTCAAATCAGACTGCACCTCACTATCATATTCCACTCCCCAACTACGCACCTGTCCATATATCCCTATATTTATGATGATAAGGCTTGACACAACAAGCACACTCTTGAAAAAATTCAACATACAAAACGCACAAAATCAATTTACTGTCACCATTCAATATCAAATTGCACCATGACAAGGCAAAAAGACATCTACTTCAAAATGAAACCAAACCAACAAAGATACACGATTTCTATGTATAATAAAAAACCACGAACCACATATATCCATTGGCTCCATAACATGACGTTAGATTTGTTTTTACATGAGATAAGTCACTGTATTTTAAGTCTCAACAAACGAGATTTAATCAATATAATTACTACTTTTACAAAGGCAAAACAACAGGTCTACGTTACTATTTCAAGCAGTAAAAAGTAGCGATAATGAAAAGATATTTTATAACAAACAATTAAACAACTAACCTATGATTATCGGAATTCCTAAAGAGATTATGCCCGGTGAAGCTCGGGTTGCAGCCAGTCCGGAGGCAGTACAAAAATATATTGCTGATGGAGCTACAG
>CAZWOA010000187.1:0-2709 GCA_964635545.1 uncultured Marinilabiliaceae bacterium | reverse complement strand
GAGATTGTGCCAACTTTCGGAATTCAGTCGGAAGTAAATGGGGCAGCAGCCAGCGAGACAGGCATTTCGGCAGGAGTACCTATTACATACCGAGCCGGCGACCAGCCCAATAACGCATTCTCACTCAACGTGATGCAGCCCGGAGAAGTGGCGGCAACAGCGGGCACATCGGGAGTTATATATGGTGTGAACGATACTTTGGAAAGTGATGCCCAAAGCCGTGTAAACTCGTTTGCGCACGTAAATCATCAGAAAGACAAAAAACGGATTGGAGTATTGCTATGTATCAATGGCACAGGCATTTTGAACTCATGGATCCGCAGAAATATGACATCATTGGGCTATGCCGAGATGAACGATGTGGCAGCCACAGTTCCTGCCGGAGCAGAAGGAGTGCTGATCTATCCTTTCGGAAATGGAGCAGAACGGATACTTGTAAATGCTTCGCCCGGATCGATGATAAAAGGAATCTCGTTTAACAACCACACACAGGCTCACATCCTGCGTGCGGCACAGGAGGGAATCGTTTACAGCTTTAAATATGGTGCCGAAATTATGGGCGACATGGGAATAGACACCAAAGTGGTGCGTGCCGGTAAAGCAAATATGTTCCTTAGTCCGATATTCAGGCAAACGATGGCCAACGTGCTTGATGCACGCATGGAGCTATATGATACCGACGGCGCATTGGGTGCGGCACGTGGTGCGGCATTGGGTGCCGGACTCTATAAAGATGCTGCAGAGGCGTTTGGATCGTTCGAATGTCTGGATGTTATTACGCCCGATAAAGATCAGAAAAAGATCCTCAGCACCTATTCGGAATGGAAAGATCAACTTAGTTTTTAAACACTTAAACATTATTTATATGAAAGTTTTAATCGGCGAGAAAGAGTATTTCTCAGGCATTGGCAAAATCAAGTACGAAGGTAAAGAGTCAAAAAATCCTTTGGCATTCAAATGGTATAACGAAGACCAAGTTGTGGCAGGCAAAACTATGAAAGAGCATTTCAGATTTGCAGCTTCTTACTGGCACTCACTTTGTGGAGCCGGTGACGATCCATTTGGTGGCGGAACACGCGAATTTCCATGGGAAGAGATAACCGACGTTACTGCACGTAACAAAGCCCGCATGGATGCCGCTTTTGAATTTATCACCAAACTTGGCATTCCTTACTGGTGCTTCCACGACGTGGATATCGCAGGAAACGGAAGCGTGGTTGAAATTGAGAAAAACCTACGCGATATCGTTGCTTATGCCAAACAAAAACAGGATGCTTCGGGCGTGAAACTTCTTTGGGGAACTGCCAACGTGTTCAGCAATGCCCGTTACATGAATGGTGCAAGCACAAACCCTGATTTTGATGTTGTTGCAAAAGCTGCCGTTCAGGTTAAAAATGCTATCGATGCAACTATCGCTCTTGGTGGTGAAAACTACGTGTTCTGGGGTGGCCGCGAAGGATATATGTCGCTTCTTAACACCAACACAAAACGCGAAAAAGAGAACATGGCTAAATTCCTTACCATGGCTCGCGACTACGCACGCAAAAACGGATTCAAAGGAACATTCCTTATCGAACCAAAACCAATGGAGCCCACAAAACACCAGTATGACTTTGATACTGAAACTGTTATAGGATTCCTTAAAGAGCATGGCTTGGATAAAGATTTCAAACTTAACATAGAGGTAAACCACGCCACACTTGCCCAGCATACATTCCAGCATGAGCTTCAAATGGCTGCCGATGCAGGTATGCTTGGAAGTATCGATGCCAACCGTGGTGACTACCAAAACGGATGGGATACCGACCAATTCCCAATCAACCTCTACGAAGTGGTTGAAGCAATGCTTGTGTTCCTTAAAGCAGGCGGTCTTAAAACAGGTGGAGTAAACTTTGATGCTAAAGTGCGTCGTAACTCAACCGATAACGAGGATCTGTTTATTGCGCATATCGCAGGCATGGACGTGTTTGCACGCGGACTACTCATTGCTGATAAGATTATTTCCGAGTCAGACTATGACAAACTGCGCACAGCCCGTTACGCCTCATTTGACTCCGGAAAAGGAGCTGAATTTGCTAGCGGTAAAATGACCCTGGAAGAGTTATACAAAATAGGTATCAGCCAGCCCGAACCTGCACGCATCAGCGGAAAGCAGGAGCTATTTGAGCAGTTAATCAACCTATATATTTAATCTGTTGCCGAATAAGGTGTCCCGAACATTAGATTTTTGGACACCTTTATTCTTTTAAACATTCAAATCTACTGATTTATGGAACAGAAAAAACAGCCGTTCTACGTCTTTGGCCTTACCCTGATAGCAACCCTTGGCGGTCTGCTCTTCGGATACGACACAGCAGTAATATCAGGCGCTGAAAAATCCCTACAACTATTTTTTACCGAATCTCTTGAACTTAGCAACTTCATGCACGGCGTAAATACATCGAGCGCATTGATAGGTTGCATCATTGGCGGAATGATTTCAGGCATATTTGCCAACCGCTACGGACGGAAAAAGTCACTTCTTGCTGCTGCCGCTCTTTTTTTAGTGTCGGCACTCGGTTCGGGCTACCCCGAATTTCTGTTGTTCCCCTTCGGACAACCATCCATTGAATTAATGATTACCTTTAACATATATCGAATTATTGGCGGTATAGGTGTCGGTTTGGCATCAGCAATAGTACCTATCTACATTGCCGAAATTGCACCTGC
>CAZWOA010000186.1:0-2734 GCA_964635545.1 uncultured Marinilabiliaceae bacterium | reverse complement strand
TTCCACCTTCCACCATCGACTCTCGATACTTTCGCCACTCTCGCCACTCTCGCCACTCTCTTGAGCTATTAACTCTTAAACTTTTAAACTCTTTTAGCACTCAGTCGCCGCCCCGCAGCTTTTAAGGCTTTCTACCCTCTATTTTCTACCCTCTTTCCACGACCAACGAACCACGAACCACGACCACCGAACCAACGCCCTTTCAACTTCCAATCATCAATCAACAGAAAGATATTGAAGAAGATAGGGACTAGCACCATCAAAGGATGGTAAGCCCTTTAGTTGCTGGAGGTTATCATAGCGGCCGGAACGTTTTTTACGGGTCTCTACAATCTCTTTGGCAAGATAAAACGATATATAAGGATGTCGCCTCAGCTTATCAACGCCGGCTGAATTGACTGGGATTTTCACCACAAGCAACTCATTAACAGCAATATATTCATCGTTGTTTTTCAACACATCTTCGGTAAATGAGTTTACCTCGAGCAGTTGTCTGCTATCCACAAAGCCTCCCAACCTGGCACGATACTCAATTATGCGGGCAGCAACAAAACGGTTCACTCCTTTTAGTTGCATCAACTCAAGTGTGTCGGCACTGTTAATCTCCACCACCTGGCGTACGGTTGTAACTACATCAGCAACAGCATTTTCTATTTTTAGCGTTTTCCTATTGCCTTTATGCTGATTAAGAAATGCAATGAATGAGTTAAAATCGAGACTCAACAACGAGTCGGCTGTGATGCTTCCTTTCATTATATATTGCTTTCGATAACTGACGATGCTGTCGATATAGCGTGGCGGTACACCTGCTTTTGCAAAATCGAGCGAATCGGAATAAAAGAGATGTAGATACACTGCTCTGGCTCTACTTTTCTTCTGATAATAGCTCTTCTCATCCAGAATTTCATAACTGAGAAGGTGGCTCCTTCCCTGCACCATAGCAGAGTCGAATCCCCACACACTTTCCAAATCGGCATAATCGGAAATGAAACGCTTCGCCTCCCTCCTCTTCATAAGGCTAACAATCAGATTATTAGAAAATCCGAAGCGGGAAAGAGTAGTTATATCGGCACTATTAATATATAGGGTGTCGAAATATTGCAATGGCTGGTTCTTCGAATCATCAGAATAAAAATATTTCACCCCCGCCTCCTCACCTACGGGTGTTACCATTTTTAATATCAGCAATACCACAATAAGCAACAGAGAGGCCAATACCAAAATGATATAACCCCGCTGTTCACCTTTGGACAACAAAAGCCACTGCCGCCACATTTCCGTTCGTTTAGCCTATCCAATCGAGTAACCCGAACTGCTGCAAAAAGATAAGTACAATGGCGATGGGCGCAAGATATTTAATGATAAAGTAATATAACCCAAATAGTTGCGCCTTGCCTCCACTTGCCAGCAACTCCTCTTTTGCACCTCTCTTCTTGAGAACAATGGGAATAAACAGCACCACTAGTAACGCTCCCAAAGGCAAAAGTATATTGGCAGAAGTTTTGTCGAACAAATCGAATATAACTGCTGAGTAAGCACTTAATGACCCCAGCACAATAGCACCTATAACTGCCCCCATAGTAGCTGTGGAGCGTTTAATTTTCCACTCTTCGGATGCATAAGCAACCACAACTTCGAGCAGCGAAATTGACGAGGTGAGTGCAGCAATAAATAGTAGTATGAAAAATAAAATAGCAAAAACATATCCACCGAACATCTGATTGAAGATATTGGGAAGAGTAACAAACACTAGGCCTGGCCCCTGCCCTGGGTTGATGCCGAAAGCAAAAGCAGCCGGAAAAATAGCCACTGCAGCAAGGATAGCAATCAGAAGGTCGGCACTGGCAACTGATAATGATGTGCGCCCAAGACTCTGATTTTTACTTATATACGAACCATAAGTTATCATTATCCCCATACCTATACTTAGCGAGAAGCAGGCCTGCCCCAACGCCTCAATAATAACTTTGGGAGACAGTTTGCTAAAATCGGGCTCAAACAGGAATGTGAGCCCTTTAATGCTACCGGGCAGTGTGAGCGAGCGCACGCACATAAGCACGATAAGCAGAAAAAGCAACGGCATAAGGATTTTACTATATTTTTCGATACCTTTTTCAACACCTCCCCACACAACTAAACCTGTGGCTATCAAAAATATAGCAAGCCAAAAAATGGAGATCGACGGACTCTCGGTCATAGCTACATAGGTGCTATTTAGGTCGGCAACAGAAAGGCTTTTCAGTCCGTTGGCAACCGCCAGATAGACGTAGTGCATTGTCCACCCTGCAACTACCGAGTAGTAGGATAAAATCATATATGAACAGAACACGCCGAGGAAACCTACTATGTGCCAGGGCTTGCCCGGCGCAAGATTACGAAAAGAGTGCACCGCATTACTTTGACCTTTACGGCCAATAAGTAGCTCGCTGGTAAGCACCGGAATACCAATGGCAAAAACGAATACGATATACACAAGCAGAAAGGCTGCCCCGCCATTTTCGCCCATAACATAGGGGAATCGCCATATATTACCTAGGCCAACGGCCGACCCGGCTGCGGCGGCTATAACACCAAAACGGCTTGAAAATCCATCGCGAGGGGTGTTCTCTACACTCTTCATTATAAAAAGTTAATAAGGTTTTTAAACTAAAATCAGTAACGGAATAATAAATATACGATGTTTTTTATGACAAATACAAAGGCAAGGAGATAATTTATTGAAATTTAAGGGAAA
>CAZWOA010000185.1:0-2749 GCA_964635545.1 uncultured Marinilabiliaceae bacterium | reverse complement strand
CAAAACTCTCGAAACTTTTATGGTCTCTTCAACCCTTTAACTATTTAACTATTTACCCCCCTCACTCGCTCAACTCCAGCCAGCGCATCTCTTTATGGTCCAGCTCCTCTGTTACCTTGCCATGCTGCTCCGACAATTCGGTAAGTTTATCAGCATCGAGTGTGCCCGAACTAAGCTGCTGCTCAATTTCTTGCTTCAAACTACCGAGTCTATCAATATCGACTTCAAGCTGCTCCACCTCTCGCTTCTCTTTGAAAGACAACTTCTTGGGTTTATCAGCATCATTTTTCTGCTTACCTACCGGCTCTTCCTTTTCGCTCTTCTCAATCTTCGCCTCCTTATCTTTCAATTTGGCATACTCCTGATATTCAGAATAGTTACCGGGGAAATCCTTAATTACACCGCCACCTTCAAACACAAAAAGATGATCGGCCACTTTATCCACAAAATAGCGGTCGTGCGATACTATTATTACTGTCCCGTTGAAGTTCTGAAGATAATCCTCAAGCACCGCTAACGTAAAGATATCCAAATCGTTGGTAGGCTCATCAAGAATAAGGAAGTTGGGATTTCGCATCAAAACCGTCATCAAGTAAAGACGCTTTTTCTCTCCACCACTCAACTTGCTTACCAGCACATAATGCATCTCATTGGGAAACAGAAAGTAACGCAAAAACTGAGCAGCATTCATACCCTGCATTGATGAAGTACTGAAATTCTCGGAAATTTCAGAAATCACCTCGATAACCTTCTTTCCTTCATCAATCTTAATTCCCTCTTGACGGTAATATCCAAACACCACGGTCTCGCCAATCTCTATTGTACCACTATCTGGACTCAAAGCCCCGGTGATAAGATTCAGGAATGTTGACTTACCCGTTCCGTTATTTCCGGCTATGCCCACACGCTCTCGAGGCACGAATTTATAACTGAAATCTGTGATAAGTTTCAAATCGTCAAAACCTTTTGACACATGATACATGTCGATAACCTTATTGCCCAGCCGCGACGATTCTATACCCAGCTCCAACTGTCTGTTTGCTACGCGTTGAGCTGCTTTCTCCTTTAGTTCGTAAAACGCATCAATTCTATATTTTGCTTTTGTAGCACGGGCCTGTGGCTGACGATTCATCCAGTCCTGCTCCTTGCGTAAAAGGTTACGGGCTCGCTCTACCTCTGCCAAACTTGATGCAATACGTTCTTCGCGCTTCTCAAGAAAATAGCTGTAATTACCTTGATATCTAAATAGTTGCTGATGATCGAGCTCATAAATTTCATTACACACACGATCAAGAAAATATCGGTCGTGGGTAACCATCAGCAATGTTGATCGCGACCGAGTGAGATACTGCTCCAGCCAGTCAATCATATCCAGATCGAGGTGGTTGGTAGGCTCATCAAGAATAAGCATATCGGGTTCACTAATCAGTATGGAAGCAAGCGCAACCCGCTTTTGCTGCCCACCCGAAAGTTCATTTACACGTTGATCGAAATTATATATTTTCAGTTGTGAAAGAATCTGTTTTGCACGTTGCTCATAATCCCATGCGCCAAGCCTGTCCATCTGCTCAATGGCAGCACCTAGCCTACTCTGGTCGTTATGATGAAGTGCCTCCTCATAATTCTTAATAGCCACAGTAACCTCACTCCCACTGTTAAAAACCTCCTCGAGCACAGTGCGTCCGCCTTGCAAATACGGGTCCTGCGGCAAATATCCAACCTTTATGGCATCATTATACACAACCGAACCTGAATCGGGCTGAAGTTTATTAGTAAGAATATTGAGTAAAGTGGTTTTACCGGCACCATTACGGGCAATGAGAGCCGCCTTCTGACCCTCACTAAGGCCAAAAGATATATTATCGAAGAGGCTCACGTCGCCCCAGTTATGGCTAAGGTTTTCTACTGAAAGATAGTTCATCGTCAATGTTGTTAATCGTGCAAAAATATGAATTTTATCGGGCATAAAGGCTATCAACAGCCATTTACAGAGTAACAATTGCTATTTTTGCATCTAAAGAGAATCAAAACAATGACCGACAGCTTCTATCTTGCTCCGCTTCAAGGCTACACAAAAGTATGGTATCGCAATGCATATCACAATGTTATGGGTGACGCAACAAAGTATTTCACTCCATTTTTTGAAGAGCATAAATCGGGAGGTTTCGACCCTCGCCTACTTCCGGAATTGGATGAAGAACTTAATGCCGGCATGAACTTAATACCACAGATAACAGCTGCCGATGACACTTTTCTGCTGAAAGCCTATAAAGCAATATCAGAAATGGGATATCAAGAAGTGAACCTCAACATGGGATGTCCATTCCCGATGCTGGTAAAACGCAACAAAGGCGGTGGATTGATGAACAAGCCTGAAATGGTTGAAAAGATGATTGATGGATTTTACAACACCTATCCCGATGCAAGGTTATCAATAAAAATGCGCAGTGGCTTAGATTGTCATTCACAAGGTGTTAGCATGGCAAAGCTACTAAACCGTTTCCCTATTACAGAACTGATAATCCATCCACGCTTGGTAACACAGCAATATAAAGGCGACCCCAATTGGGATGCTTTTGAGGATGTGCTTCAAATATCAACACATAATATTGTTGCCAATGGAGATATTAATAGTACCGATAATTTTCATAACCTTAAATTAAGATTTAATAATATCGATAGATGGATGATGGGACGCGGTTGGCTTACTAATCCATCATTGGTAAAAGAGATAAAAGGAGCAAAAGTT
>CAZWOA010000184.1:0-2825 GCA_964635545.1 uncultured Marinilabiliaceae bacterium | reverse complement strand
CAACCTGCACAAAAATGGCTCAAAGACCGCAAAGACCGAACTTTGGAATTTGACGACATTCTGCATTATCAGAAAATCATCGTGGCGTTAACGGAAACGGATAGATTGATGAAAGACATTGATAAAATGGAGATAGAATGAGTGAGTACCAATGCTTAGACATAGAATTTCCTGATGTTGATTTTAGCAAGTTTGGCTATCCAAACATAAACGCTGAAATCAACAAGGTTCATCACGCTCATTTATACACAAAGCAAGATGAAATAGAATTGCGAATTTTGTTTGACGAAAACACAGGTTTTGGTAGAGCCTTTATGGATTGGTCAAGCAAAATTGATAGGCAAAAATTCGGTTCTTTTCTCAAAATTGAAGTAACAAAAATTCAAAGAAACGAACGCTTACAAAAAGTTGATTTATCAGAAGCAAAATTAATTGGCTGTACCAATAACACTAAATTCTACGAACAAGAGAATAAATACATTAGCGTAAGAATTGACTCAGTAAAGTTCTATTGGGATGCAAATGAAAACAAAAAATACACAGCAGAATTTTATTTAGACGACAAAGGCTTTAGAGTTGTAGAACCGTTTTATTCTCTTTTAACACCTAAAACGTGGTTTAAAAATGACGGAAACTTTAATATTGGACGAATGAACGATTCCAAAAAGTTTTACAAACTTGGAAACTCAACATTTCGTCCAGAATTCAATTTTGTTTCCAGAGACAACAAAAAAAACAGAGTTGCTACCGTAACGAAAGAACCAAAAATACAATTCAAACACAATAACGGAATTACCGAGAAAAATGCAGTTTTTTATGGCGATATAGTTTTAATGTTGGCTTCGTTTTATCATCACATAAAAATTGATTACATATATAGTAAGATATATTTGCCCGATAATAAAATCACAATAAAAAAACTTGAACAGAAAAACTTCTTCGATATAAACGGAGACCTTAGTGGCTTTGGGCTTGATTGGGACTTAAATAAGTTTTTGCAATCAAGTTGGCAAAAAGAAACATTAGAAAACCATAAGCTACTTTCAAAAGCAATTAAATTATTTAATCAATCACACATAGTTGACGACTATTCTACATTTCTAATTCGTTACAACATCATTGAAATTTGCGACAAGCAAAAAAGTGAAAATGTAAAATTCACACTCGCTTTGAACAAAAAACAGACGAAAGCAAAACAAAACGAAGCATTGAACAGGTTATTAGAAACAATAAACGAAAATGAACACGAAGAATTTAAAAAGCGTTGGCAAAATGTGCAATCACTTTTGCAAAATAAGCCAATGAAAAATCAGTTGGTTACATTTTTGAAAAGTCAAAATTTAGACCCACAAACCTTTCCCATAAAACTTGACGAATTGAAAAAATTACGAGACAACATTACACACGGAAGTATTGACAAAGTAAACGCTGAACAACTTAGACAAGCAAACATCTTGCTTTACCGAATTAGTGGAATACTTATCTTAAACCTAATGGGAATTAAAAATTGGGAACTAAATACAGAAATAGAATGAGTATTAAACGTATCCGCCCCACCAACTCCATATCTATTGGAATAAAAAATTCTACTCTACTTAGCCACCCCATTGCAAATACTATCTATTTCACGTATCAACGACTTTGTTTTGGCGGTGCTGAAATTAAATTGCGACAATAGATTCAAGTCTTGGTGTAACTGGCTGCACGACACCACATTTTGGTCAATCAGAGTCCTTTTTTCCTTTATGGTAAGTTGCGTAAGTATGGTGACCGGGAAAATCCGTTCGCGCTCAAGCATCTCCTTAAGCCCCTTTCCTGATGGATAATCCCACGCCAGCATGGTAAGTCCTGCCCCGGTTCCATAAGCAATTGCATCAGTCGAAAACCGGGTATTGGTCACTACCCATCCCACAAATTCAAACCCTTCATACTGGGGCTGGTCATTCCGCACACTCACAATATCATTGACTCTCGAACGCACGTAGAGCGGCACCTGCACACTTACCTGACGCCCTTGGTCGCTATGGTATTTACACTCCATTAAATTCTGCACCTTACGATTGGTGGCAATAACATCCATTTCGTGAGTTACATGCCGGCCTTTTACCGTAATGCCCACATCAACTTTAAACCCCTGCTTTTGGAATAAAATCCCCATCAACTGCTCAAACGGATAACCAGTGGGGCCAAGCTCCAGCATCGCTTGTTTCAATCGATAACGAAGGGCTGCCCGCGAACGGTTTTTACGAAGCAGTGCAAAGGCCTGTTTATAAATCTGCTTGGTGGATATGCCATCGTAAATAGAACCAGCAATTTCCTGCACAATTTTGCGTGCTATATCGGGGAAAGCACCTGCATTAATCAATGATCGAAGCAATTTATCGGCGTTAAAGTATTGCTCTTCACCCGAAGCTTTACGAATCACAATTTCGGAACGGTTGATGATTGGTTGCATGTTCATAAAGACGATTTAACAATGTGTTTTGCAAATACTGCGTAATACAAAAATAACAACAATAGTCAAATATTTTGTTTATCGCCTTAAATCCGCAATCAAATTTTGTTTTATTTGATTGCAAATTTAAGGTTATTAAACAACACCTTATCCAAGCAGATAAAATTTCCCAAAACAAAATGTTGCGTTAAATATAATTATTTTCAACTATTACTCTTGTGTTTTTGATAATTAAATACCAAATTTGATAAACAATTATACGTATATCGTATAGAACAAATACATATTATAATCCAAACTCAAATCTACTATTATGAAGAAAATTGTCTTTTCTTGTATTGTGGGAATTTTACTGTTGTCGGGATGTAGC
>CAZWOA010000183.1:0-3117 GCA_964635545.1 uncultured Marinilabiliaceae bacterium | reverse complement strand
GAGTAGTGGTTCGTGGTTCGTGGTTCGTCAAGCTCACCACGACGTAGGCGTCACCTCGAGCCTGCCGAGGGGCACCACCAACCACCAACCATCAGATAACAGATAATATAATTTTTCTGTTACAAATTTCTATTCTTCATTTTTTATCTATACTTTTGTAACACAAAAACAAACCACATGAACACAATATTGGCAAATAATTTAAAAGATTTTAGGGCTAAATTAAATTTAACTCAAAATCAGATAGCCGAATATTTAGGTATCACAAGAGAAGAAGTAAGCTATTATGAAAATAATAATCGGCCTGTTCCTGTAAGTTTGATACCTAAATATGCCAATCTCTTTGGCGTGGAAGAATACGATTTATATGAACAAAGTAATGCTGTAAATACTCTCAACCTGGCATTTGCTTTTAGAGCAAACAGCTTTTCGGCAGATGATTTAAAAGTAATTGCCGATTTTAAAAAAATAGCCCTTAATTACCTTAAAATAAAAGAAGCTTTGACCCGACAATGAATGCAAACGTATTAGAAAAAAAGGTAGTTGAGTTTCGGAAATTTGCAGGATTAAGCGATACCGACCCCATAAGATTTAAAAGCCTATTATCCAAATTAAACGTCATCACCGTTTTTCGCAATTTATCAGCTGATTTTTCGGGTATGGCCATAAAAGTTGAGGAAAACAGATTTATCCTTGTAAACTCAAACCACAGCTTAGGCAAGCAACATTTCACCATTTGTCACGAACTGTACCATCTGTTTGTACAAGAAGATTTTACATCAATGATTTGCGACACAGGAAAATTCAACAGTTCAAATGGTGTAGAATATAATGCAGACAGGTTTGCGTCAATATTGCTAATGCCCGAGTCGGCATTAAAGGCACTTATACCCGACGAGGAACTCTCCAGAGATAAAATACAATTAAAAACCATTCTAAGGCTTGAGCACTACTTCTCCTGCTCCAGACTGGCTTTACTTTATAGATTAAAAACACTGGATTTAATAACTTCAAAAACCTACGACCAATATTGTAAAAATATTAAGTCGGGAGCAGTAAAGTATGGATATTCTATCGATTTGTATCAAAGTGGCAATCAAGGCTTAACCATTGGCAACTACGGCGAACTAACGAGAGAGTTATATGAAAAAGAGATTATTTCAGAAAGTCATTACATATCTCTGTTATATGATTTAGGAATGAATGAAGAATATCTTGATAAAATTTTCGATGAAAATGGCGAAGACTAAATTGAAAGATATTCTTATCGATGCCGATGTGGTTTCTCACTTCATAACGGGAAGTCAAATTTTAGTTTTACATAAAATATTCCCAAATAAAATTCTAATTCTGGATAAAGTTTACGACGAACTTCTCAAATTAAGCTCAAAAAAAGTTGAAGTACAGAATCTTCTAAATTTTGGAATTGCAACTAAAATTCCTTTTCCGTCCGATAATCACGAAATAATGAAAGAGTATCTACACATTAAAAAAGTAATGTTTAAGGGAGACGGAGAAAGTGCGTGTCTGGCCTATGTTAGTCACACCAACGATATTATTGGAAGTAGCAATCTTAAAGATGTTAAGCAATACTGTAAAATGCACTCAATCGAACTGCTTACTACTATGGATTTTTTATGCGAAGCATTAAGTAAAAAATACTCACAGAAGAGCAATGCAACAGCTTCATAATCCAGGTTTTAAAAGCTGGAAGCAAATTGCCTGTAAATAAAATCACCGACTATAATTGCAACTCTCATTAAAAGCTAGCCTGCCAAGTTCCAGATTGTCTTTCTGATACTCTTGCTCCTTCTCTCCCCCCTCTCAACTTTTACTCATCATAATTCTTGCCAACTCACCAAAATAGTGTAATTTTACAAACTGTAATTCTTTTGCAAAATTGATTCACAATATTATAGTTTCACTATGACTCCATTCAATAAACCCCATCTCACTGGAAAAGAGACCCACTACATTTATGAAGCTGTTAATAGCGGCAAAATATCCGGCAACGGAATCTTCACTCAACGATGCCAAACGCATTTTGAGGAGCGTTACAACTTTGGCAAATGCCTGCTCACCACCTCATGCACCGATGCCCTTGAGATGGCAGCCATACTATGCGACATCAAGCCCGGCGATGAAGTTATTGTGCCAAGCTACACTTTCGTATCCACCGCATTGGCCTTTGTGCGTCAGGGTGCTACCATCGTATTTGCCGACAGTATGCCCAATCATCCCAATATTGATGCCTCTAAGCTTGAAGAACTTATCACGCCACGCACCAAAGCAATAGTACCTGTACATTATGCAGGCATGGCTTGCGATATGGACACCATAATGGCATTGGCAAAGAAACACGATATTCTTGTGATTGAAGATGCAGCCCAGGCAATAGATAGTTACTTTACCGTAACAGCCGATAACTCACCTTTGGGCGAAAAAGGCACACGTCTTGCTCTTGGCAGCATTGGCCATATGGCCGCTTTTTCGTTTCACGAAACAAAGAATATCATATCGGGCGAAGGCGGTATGCTGGCAGTTAACGATAAGCGGTTTATTCACCGTGCCGAGATAATATGGGAGAAAGGTACAAACCGTGCCGAGTTCTTCCGTGGTGAAGTGAATAAATATGGCTGGGTAGATACCGGATCATCATTTCTGCCATCCGAAGTCATTGCTGCATTCTTGTGGGCACAACTCGAAGAGCTTGATACTATTCAGAGTCGCCGTAAGCACTTGTGGAGCCTTTACCACGAAGGATTGAAGCAATTAGATAATACATATATACATATGGGGGGGGGTAAAAGTTTTATCCGGCTACCCCAAATTCCGGAATATGCAACCAATAATGCCCACATGTTCTATATTATATGTGGCAGTTTGGAGGAGCGCACCAATCTTATTGGCAAGTTGAAAGAGAACGGCATACATGCTGTGTTTCATTACCTAAGCCTTCACGATAGCGACTTCTACCGCCCCAAACACGATGGCCGTGCCCTTCCCTATGCCGACCATTTCACCGATACACTGCTGCGCCTTCCAATGTACTACGACCTACCGGATGAAGAGGTAGTACGCATTACGGAGGTGATAAATGGGGTGTATGGGGAGTGA
>CAZWOA010000182.1:0-3216 GCA_964635545.1 uncultured Marinilabiliaceae bacterium | reverse complement strand
ATATTTATATAATGTTTGAAAAACACTATCAGTAAAAATCCTCATAACTTAATGTCGACCTGCCGAATCTAGGATGTAATCTGCCGAACGCAGGCTAAATGTTAAATATGGAGGAGGTTCACTGGAATGTATCGAGTCTCATGGGGGAAATATCTGAAAATCTTTATCTCTAATAACGTTAATCTGCCAAATGTAGGTTACTATAATTGAAGACAATATATTTTTGTAATTTGTAGAAAAATTCAACGGTTTAATTCATATTTATAAAATCTGCAATCTAAGCTTAGTAACTGTCACAAACTAAATTAGGCAGATTTTTCATAAAGTTAATTTTCAATTGGTGATAATGATCTTGAAAATCAAGGCATCCAATCGAAACAAGTGAATAGTTTGTTCTGTGACGGCTCCTTAGGACTTTACTACTATTTTTTTTAATAATTTAATCTCATCTTCCGAAAATATCTGAATTTTATATATTGTTGCAAAGTATACCACACTAGCTGCAATAACCAAAATAATTATGTTAATATCTCTCAAAAATATTAAAAAGATTGCCATTGATAACCCTCCGATTAAGGGTTTACAGATGATTTTTTGAATCGAAATTCGATAGAAATTTCTGTTTACAAAGTAATAAAATTGAAGGCAAATAACAATCTCTGAAATTAATGTTGTTATGGATGCTCCAATAAATCCGTAACTTGGAATTAACATGTAATTTAAAGTTATATTTATTGCTGCACAAACAGCCCACATTGGTATGGCATCTTTTTCTCTGTTTATAGCTAAAATTATAGCACCAAGTACGTTATGGATGAATATAGGTATTACAGCGAGTATTAGTATTTGAAGAGCATAAGATGATTCTTTAAAGCTTTCTCCATATGTTAAAAAAACAATTTTATCTGCCAATATAATTGTGCCGAATGCTAGCGGAATAGCTATAATTAATAAGTATTTTAACGATTTTTCGTACGCAATAATTAAGGAATTATTTTTATCAACGCTTAACCTAGAAATCAAAGGAAATATTGAATTTATATAGGAAGCCGGTATGAAGTTTAGTGCAAGAACTAAAGTATAAGCTGCACTGTATAAACCAACAGTAGCATCATCCTTTAATATCGAAAGCATTACAGTATCTATTCTATAATTTATTGCAATAAATATGTTAAATATTCCAAATGGTATTGAAGATGTCAATAAATATCTCCAAATAGATAAATTCATTTCAAATTTGAATTTTGATACTTTTTTAATCAATATGATGGAACATAGAATAATACTTATGAATGCAGCTATAGGATACATCGAAGTAACTTCTATCAAATTATATCCCAAGATTAGTAGGGATACTCCTGAAGAAACAATAATGATTTTTTCTAATATTGATATAAATGACGTGTATTCCATTATTTCATACGCATTAAATATTGATTTTAAAAAACCTCCAAATGAACTTAGTATTGTGAATGCCGCAAAAATATATACTACAACTTTTGTATCGTATGGATACTTCATTAAGTCGAGTGACAAATAAATTACCATAAAGTAGATGACTGACAAAAAGATTTTGAGGGGTAATATATTTCCCACAAATTTCCCTAATTTTGTTTTATCTCTCGAAATTTCTCTCACTGTTAACTGATTGAATCCTACATCTACTATCATTGATAACAATGCTGTAAAAGAAAGAGCAAATGAATACTTCCCAAAATCACTAACTCCAAGATACTTCGCTAAATATATTGAAAATAATAGGCCTAAACACATGGTAGTAATCTGCATTATAATTAATGCAGTAGTATTTTTTACGATTTTCTGGACAGTATTCACAAAGACCCTCTATATATTGGAAGTTTGTCGATTCAGAAATTATATTATAAATCAATAGTTAATTTTTCTTTAAATTCTTCAATGCGGGCAAAAATCTCACTAGTCCGTCTTGTTATATTTAATGGGCGAATTTATAGGAATTAATTTTCTTTATTTTTCAGCTAATAATTTCATTTTTTACCTTAACTCCGATGAGTTAGGGAATAAGTATTGAATATTGACCTCATATTCCAAATCAAGAGACATATTGCAATTCATTTTTTTCAAAATGATATATTCCCTATTAGGGAATGTAAATAACAAACCAAAGTTTCCATATTAGAGGCGATTGATGTTGGAAATTTATGAATTGGAATTACTTATTCCCTATAGATGACGGATTTAAGGTTTTTATTTTTTATCCTTTGGTGGTACTATTCATCTGTTAGATCAAGTGTTCTCAACTTGCTAATTTGTGGCAGACTGATAGTTACAATTTTTTCTATTATGCCTTTACTAATACTTTTATCTTTTTTTAAATTATGCTTATTTTGCCCAAAAATTTCCCAATTGTTTTTACATGATACCCTTTTTTCTCCCAAGCAAATATATCTATAATATTTCGAGAATCAAAAATCTTCAAATTCTTCATTTTCCCACAAAATTCTCTTGGGTTCATTTCCCTAAACTCCGAATGATCCGTCAACAACACAATACAATCGCTCCCTTCCACAGCTTCTTCCAATCCCAGAATTGGATAGCTCCACTCCTTCACAAACGGATCATAAATCTTAACCTTGTACCCTTCCTTCTCTGCAAGCTTGATAAACTTCTTCGCCGGAGTAGCCCTCGTATCCGCAATGTCTCCTTTATATGCAACCCCAAACACAGTAATTGTCGGATTCTCGATGCCTGCAAGCATTTCCTTGACCATCTTCAAAACATACTGAGGCATTGAATCATTGATCTGCCTGGACATCATAATGAGGCTGCTGTTGTTAGCATTTTCGGTGAGGAACCAGGGGTCGATGGCTATGCAGTGTCCGCCTACTCCTGGGCCGGGTTTTAAAATGTTTACGCGGGGGTGTTTGTTTGCGATTTCAATGGCTTTCCAGACATCTATACCGTAGTCGTCGGCGATCTGGGCGAATTCGTTGGCAAGGGCGATGTTGACGTCTCGGAAGGTATTTTCCATCAGTTTGATCATTTCAGCGGTTGTGCTGGTGGTCAGGTGGAGGTTTCCTTTTACGAAAGAAGAATAAAGGTCGGCTGTAAACTGGGTGGACTTTTCGTTTACACCGCCGATGACGCGGTCGTTGTAGACCATTTCGTGAAGGGTGTTGCCCGGGATTGCTCTTTCGGGGCAGTGGGAGACGTAGAAGTCCTCGCACATTTTGAGGG
>CAZWOA010000181.1:1777-3272 GCA_964635545.1 uncultured Marinilabiliaceae bacterium | reverse complement strand
TGGATATCCTTTTGCGACGTAGGAGCAAAAGATAGTAACGGAAAGCCCGACCGGATGGAACGCCTGAGTTAATTGACAGGTGATAATGGATAATTGACAATGAGAAAATTGATTCATTTTACACACTTTGTGGGATAGTGTCTTTTTATCTTTTTGTCAGTAAATCAAATAATTCTTCGTTAATATAGTAATTACCGGTTCCTAACTTTTCCTTTCGCAGCATTTTATCATCGGCCAATTTATTTAAATAATTTGCTGCTGTTAATCTTGACACTCCCAGATCATTTACGACAAATTCAATCTTGGTGTAGGGATGTTTGAATAAATTGTTCAACAAATCCTGACTGTAAAATTTGTAATTATCCCGTAGTCTATGCTTATAATCAAGCATCAGCTCCCTGATTTTGATAATCAATTCAATTGTCTCTCTTGCGGTTTGTTCAACTCCGGTTATCATAAACAACAACCACTCCTCCCATAAATTTTCATCCCTGACTTTTTGCAAAAGGCGGTAATAATCGGTTTTATGTTTGATTATATAATTACTCAAATATAAAATCGGCAAAGACTGAAGCTTTTCCAAAATGAGGTATAATATGTTTATTATCCTGCCTGTTCTACCATTTCCGTCATAAAACGGGTGAATACTTTCAAATTGAAAATGAATAATTGCCATCTTTATCAATGGGTCGTAATCCTGCATTTCAGGATCATTCATATATCGTTCCAAATTGGCCATTAACCTTACAATTTCCTCATAATCCTGAGGTGGAGTATAAATAGTTTCACCTGTAGCGGCATTTTTTAAAGCAGTACCGGGTAATTTTCTGAATCCTGCCTTGTTATCCTCCAGTACTTCCTGAATCTGAAGAATAATGCTGTTTGTCAGCAGTCCGGTGTTTGAGATAAGCTCAAATCCCCTTTTCATAGCAGAGATATAGTTTTGAACCTCCTTTGCCTGAAGTGATTTAAAAGCGTCAAGTTTCAATTCTGATTTGTATAAATCATCATGGGTAGTAATTATGTTTTCAATTGCAGAACTGTCTTTTGCTTCCTGCAATCCAAGTGTGTTAATCAATATATTTTGATTTGGGATTGTAGATGCAATTCCTTTTAACTCAGCCAAAGCTGCATGTGCGGCAGGCAGAGCTCTCAATACTTTTTTGGTTTCCAGGTCAAAGCTTAGCGGTAACTCAATCAATCCCCAATTTTTCATATGTAAAGATTTTTTCAAAATCTACACAAAGATAGTTTGTTCTGTAAAGAAATCAATAGAATCTTTACATTTAAAAATGAGTCTGTATAGAATTTGTCAAAGACTATGCATAATGAAAGTCATCGAATCGGGATTCACCCCTCGATCCCCTGAAGGGGAAGGTTTCAAAAGTTAAATGGTTAAAGAGTTGAAGAGACCATAAAAGTGTCGAGAGTGTCGAGGGTGTCGAGAGGGGAGAGAGAGTAAAGGGTTGAATAGTTGAAGAGAATTTTAAAGTTT
>CAZWOA010000181.1:0-1677 GCA_964635545.1 uncultured Marinilabiliaceae bacterium | reverse complement strand
AAGAGAATTTTAAAGTTTATGCTCCGGAATTTGATGACAACAATTCATTTAAAATCACAATATTTCTTGTTATTTTGCAAAATTAAGCCAGGAATCAATATCTTAAATAAGTAACCAAAAAACAACATCAATGCATGAATCTAATCGTATAGAATTTAAAAATGCGTATTCCAAGGAATTGGATTTGGAGAGGGAAGTTGTTGCTTTTTTAAATTATCGTGAAGGAGGCTACATCTACATTGGTATAAATAAAGAAGGAAAGGTTATTGGTATTTCAGATGATATTGATGATGTGTGCCTTAAAATAAAAGATCGTATTAAGGATAATATTTTGCCTTCTGCCCTTGGACTATTTGATGTAACAATAGAGTCAATTGAAGATAAAGAGGTGATAAAGATTACAGTTGCGAGTGGCAGTGAGAAACCATATTATATTAAGAAATATGGGATGTCAGAAAAAGGTTCCTTAATTCGTTCAGGAACTGCAGTTCAGCCAATGTCTCAACGTATGATTGATGATTTGTATGCCAGTCGTACCAGTTTGCAAAGTACAAAGGTTGCGATAGAGTAGATTTGATATCCAATGAAGAATTTGGTTATGAATCGCTGATAAAAGCGACCAAACGAATTCTGGATCGATTGGATATTGAGAATATAACTTCTACTAAAATAACGGGCAAGGAGAGGATTCAACGCCGGTTGTGGGATGACGTTGCTGTGAGGGAAGCTGTGCTAAATGCCATTGTTCACAATGATTATACTACTGAAGTTCCTCCAAAATTTGAATTGTTTAGTGACCGGCTGGAGATAACATCTTCAGGTTCATTACCTGAAAGAATGACAATAGAAGAGTTTTATGAAGGTGTTTCAGTTCCCCGTAACAAGGAGTTAATGCGAATTTATCGAGACTTAGGTATGGTTGAGCAATTAGGTTCGGGTGTTCCCAGAATTGTTGCAAAGTATGGTAAGGATGCTTTTATTTTTCTTCCTCATTTTATCCGTATGGTTTTTCCTTTTGACAGACCAAAAGAGACGGTAAATGATACTATTAATGTCATTAAAGATAACAAAGAGCTTTCTTTTTTATTAGCTAATTTGGTTAATAAAGCAAAAAGTGACCCGATAAGTGACCCGATAAGTGACCCGATAATAAAACGGCAAATTGAATTATTGGAGCTATTGCTTGGTAATTCTTATAGCAAAAAAGAACTAGTAATTCTTTTGGATTTCTCTGATTCCACTCTTAAAAGAGATTTGCAAGAGCTTGATAGTTATGGTTTTATAAAAAAGGAGGGTAGTAATAAGAACCGGAAGTACACAAGTTCAGAATACCTGATAGAACTTGTGAAGCAATATTCTGATAAGAATAGCTGACCTAATAAATGACCTGATAAAAAAGCATCAAAGTCGCAAAGGTGCGAGAGGATGTTGGTCGAGGGTAGAGTTAGAGTTAAAGGGTTGAAGAGATTTAAAGTATCGAGAGGGGCGAGAGTAACGAGAGTGGCGAGAGGGGAGTGAGAGTTAAAGGGATGAAGAGTTGAAGAGTTTGTATTCGTTGGTTGAGGGTTGATAGTGGAATGTGGAAGGTCGAGGATGGAGAGCTTTAAGTGGGAAAATAGCAAAAGGCGTGCCTGCCCGTGAGGGTGGCACGCTTTGTTGGTTAATCAGAGGTTGTAG
>CAZWOA010000180.1:0-3314 GCA_964635545.1 uncultured Marinilabiliaceae bacterium | reverse complement strand
CAACTGTGAATATTCCGTTTTGGGATATGCTTGAAGATAAAGCACTAGAAATAACTGGAAATCTTGACGAAACAAATATTTCAGGGGCGGTGCTTAAAGCAAGCAAGTGGAGACCGGCAGGTAGAATAAGAGCATGGGATGATGTTCTTAATAGTTATGTGCCAATTGTGGGTGTAGAAGTAAAAGCAAGAAGATGGTTTACAACACACAAAGGCACAACAAACTCTAATGGTAACTTCTCCTGTGACGGGAGATTTAAGAGGGATGCAAATTATAGTTTCTCTTGGGAACGTTATCATTTCAGTATAAGAAGTGGCACGGTTGGACAAGCAAATTATAATGGCCCTAAAAAAACAGGCGATTGGAATTTAGACATTAAAGGTAACAAGTCCCAGTTTTATGCAACTATATACAGAGCTACAAATCATTACTATTACGGAAATAGACTTGGATTAAGACGTCCTCCTGAAAACGGATTGTTGAAGCCTCAGATGAAAATTGCAGCAATGTATAAGACGAATAATGATAGAAATGGCAGGCACGCGGCATCTTTAAGAGTTCTAGGCATTTTTAATTGGATAAAAATTTGGAACCCAGAAAATAAATGCAACCAGATTTATGGAACTACAATCCATGAATTAGCTCATGCGTCACATTGGGACATGGGTAGTAGTGATTATAATAATACTTCCTTAATTGTTAAAGAGAGCTGGGCACGTGGAGTTCAATGGGCTTTAACGAGTTTAGAGTATCCAACTTATTCAATTTCATATAGTCGTTTGGATTATACCGGAATAGTACAAGACTTAATTGATGGAAACAAAACAACATCAAGTTCATATCATTCCAAGTATGCCACCAATAGTGTAAAAATCTATTCTGACCAAGTTAATGGTTACACTATAAGACAAATTGAGGATGCTTTAAAAGGAAAAAGAAATTGGAACGATTGGAAAACTAACATTAAATCAAAATATAGCAATGGGACAAAAGATAATGTTGATGCTGCTTTCAATTATTGGAATAGCAAGTAGCTGTAAAAAAGACGTTGACAATATAGTAAACGCAGATTATTGGTATTATAATTCAACTAATGAAGTTGTTTCTGTAAATGCGTATACGGATGGACACGTTAATACGTACACGATTAACGAGAAAGACTCTCTGAAGATATCTATTGAACTATTGAGTGGGCCAGAAAATCCAATTATTATGGCAGATTCTGTCATAATAAATTTTGGTAGCAATCTTTCCTATCAATATGATAAAGATAATTCCTCTTCTTTAAATCCAATACTCATAGCTAATTATGGGTATAAGAAATTAAGCAACAATCGTCATGAGTACAAATTCAACTTTTCGATTGAATAAAGAGAAGAATCTAATTTCTGAACTTTATTGAGTATCTTCTCCAATAGGCTAGAATAGTCTATCGGAGTTTCATTACCATTTATAAGATTAAATTTCCAACACTTTGGGAATAAGAGTTACTGAACACAACACGCAATATAGCAAAAGGCTGGTTTGGTGGCTATTAAAACCGTTCTGCCCCGCATAAAATTTCGTAACGGTGGACATTTACGCAGCCGCATTACGCCTCATACCATATTGCCGGGCGTTATTGGCAAGCTAACCGACCAAGTATCACAAACAAAAATATTGACAATTGATGAAACGAATTTTAGAACTTAATCATACAAAAGCAAGACAATATCTTTTGAAAGCAGAAAGTTATTTTAACTTTGACTTACCTCAATATTTCGTTTTTGAAACGGTAATTGAAAAAGTTTCAACACAGCTAATCGGACGTAGATTATCTGATTTTTATAATACGGCTCCGAATCAAGCAGGACAGCAAAAGGCCACTTTTCCATGCGACTTTGAAAACGTAAATTATGTTTTTCTAAATAACAAAGACGGAAAATATGCTTGGAGACCATTTCAATTAATCCACCCTGCATTATATGTTTCACTTGTACACAATATAACTGAAGAGGCTAATTGGAATTCTATCATAGCAAGATTTACTCAATTTGCAGGAAATCAAAAAATTAAATGCTATCATTAGTGTCTATTAAAAAATGTTAATCGAAATCAAAGTCTAAACTTAACTGACAAATATCGCTATTGGGCTCTATATCTACCCTGGTAAAAAGTTCCAGAATTGGATCTTTTACCAGAAGGGCACTGCTTAAAATTCGCATTACTTCAACAACTGGTCTGTTTAGTTTAAGGTCATGTTCAATAATTGCTACCACACAATATGTTATTATGGCTACATGTATCTGGATGCGAACTGCATTTTCTGATTCACCCCAAAAGGAATTTACTCGTAGGTGCTGTTTTATCCATTTGAAAAATAATTCAACCTGCCATCTATATTTATATAGAAGGGCTATTTCGCTAGCCTTCAAATAAAAGTTGTTGGTATAGTAAGTAAAGGTTCGTCCCAGATTTGGTGCATAGAATACTATGCGTCGAAGTTTTGAAGGATAGTTATCTATGTTTCTTTTCCCTGTGAATCTGATAGTTTGATCTCGTAAAATATTGTCTGTGCCATCAAGTAAATCATCTCCTTCTAAAATCTCGTACTCTGGGCAAAACTTCTCCCTGATGATGAAAAATGCGTTGGATTGTTCTATTAAAAAAAGTCTATTCAGGTCATAATATCCTCGATCAAGAATATAGCATGCTAGAGGCTAAAATTTAATCCAGTCCAGTGATTTTATGTCACCTACATTCGCATTGCTTATTCTATAAAAAACAGGTATCTCAATAGTGATGTCTATTTGTGTATGAATTTTTATTCCTGACTTTGTGCTTCTAAACTTTGCCCATTTATAGACCGACATACATAAATCTATAGTTGTTGAATCAATAACATAGAATCTGCCGTGCAATTCAAACTCTTTCAGTATTCGCTTAGTTTGAGCTATTGACACAACGTGAAAAGCAAACTTTTCAAATATTTCTGGATTCCTGAGTGTATTGACCTTTGAAGGTGTACTTCTATTGATTGGTGTTTCTCCAAAACCAAGATGAAATGATCTTTTTGCATGAGCTGTTGTAATATCAGTCAACTCACGCAAACTACGGCATCCCAACAACTGACCAAACATTATAACAATCATATGACTCCACGGGGACGGAGACATATTTACAGTTTTGTCTTTATACCTGACGACTAATCGTTCAAAATACCTCTTAGGAAGAAACTGCACAATTTGTGCAAAAACATATTTGCCTTTATTCATTGGTGTTCATTATACATTGAAATGCAAATGAACAAATTTCAAAAGTGCGACAAGGTTTTT
>CAZWOA010000179.1:0-3393 GCA_964635545.1 uncultured Marinilabiliaceae bacterium | reverse complement strand
GGCGACATAAAATTACAATTATTAAGTATGACAAAGAAATTTTCAGATAGGAAATAGGGGGATTTAACACATCTAAATTGAAAAGGGGTATCGCAAAAACTGCGACACCCCCACCCAATCAAAATCTATTATGAAAACTACTTCTTCATAACCTTAACGGTTTTTATAACCTTTCCATTTTGAGTAATACGCAACAGGTAATTTCCTTTAGGTGCGTTAAATTTCAACTTAATAAGTTCGCCATCGGCAGCATTTAAAGTAGATGTAGTTACCAATTGACCTGCAATATTTACAACATCCACAACATATGTTCCACCTTGAGAAAACTTAACATTTACAGTATCTACAAATGGATTAGGATAAACCATCATACTAAGAATATTTTCATCCTCAAAACCTGTTCCGATTCCCTCAATTAAAATATAATCAAGAAGTTCTTCGGAGTGGCTACCCCACATGTTAGTAATTGTGAGAGATGCATCGAAAGTACCCGGATTACCATAAGTAACATTTATATTTTCAGCATTGGTATTTGATGGAAGTGTCGCTCCCTCAAGGTTCCATTGAGGAGTAGTTTTAATCTCCAAAGAACCTGTGATGCCGGGATAACCTAACTCATTATTGGTAACAGTATTCGACTCTTCGTAGAATGCAGTAGAAGTTGCCTCTCCACCACTATTCACAACTTTAACAACCTTACCTCTCAGGTCACCACCTCTACCTTTATTCTCAAAATATGAATTCTCCTTCACCTCTTCAAAAGTGTAGTAGCCCATCAAACCTTCGGGTGCAGAGTCGTATCCCTTCATCGCTTCAAGCACCTCGGCATCGCTAAGAGCTTTATTCCAAACCTGAACTTCATCGATCCATCCATTAAAACCAGCTTTGTAAACACCTCCACCACCAAAGAATATGTTGGCTACTGCATTTTTATCGATACGGTTATCGTTTGAATTTTCACGGCGTGAAGATGCTGCTGGAGTGGTAGTAGAAACAAGTTTACCGTTGAAATACATTTTCTGACGTTTACTTGCTTCCTGAGTAACTACAATGTGATTCCACACTCCCGGAGTTACTTGATAGCCAGTTGACATCATAAACTCATTAGGCGAATCGTGAGCTTCCCATCCAAAAGTGTTAAATGATATCTCATTAGCGGGATGCAGCTGTGTTCCTTGCCATTCAGGACGTATGGTTACCCACAGATCGCCCCAGTTGTTATGTGGCCAGCTATCTTTAATGGTGTTTTTATTAATAAGATTAGTACCCTGTTTGTCATGCATATAGGTATAAACCTTAAACCACAAAGCATACGAATAAGTCATTCCAACCTGAGCCTCACCGGGAACCATAAACATATTAGGGTCTTCAATTCTGATAGCTCTTGACACTGTTCCTTCGCCATCCCTTGAAGTATAGCTATATTCTACAGTCTCTCCTGTTTCGGCATTCTGTTTATCTGCGCCCAATGTGTATATCTCAGGAACAGCACCAGTCTCTTCAGGGGTGATTTGTATAAAACCACGAGTCAGCGTTGTAACACCATTTGTAGTTGTATATAAATCATAAAGGCCTTCATTAGCTATAGAAGTAGTAACACTAGTCACACCATTGGCTGAGACCAGAGTATTTCCGGTTAACGGATCTTTAATCTGCCAATCGGCGGCAACGTGCATCACATCTTTAAACTTAACTGTAAATGTTTCACCTGGCTTAATAACAGGCCTATCAACCTCTACGTCTTCTACTGGTGCGTAAGGTATTGCCTCGTAGCTACTCCATGATATAGCTGACGCTTGTTTTCCATCGGGGGCTATAGCTCGCACACCTACACGTCCTTCTCTTGAACCGCCTGGCACAAGAGGAGCATCTATTACATAACCTGCCCATGAAGTAGTTGCGGTAATAAGTTGTGGCTGCTGATCTTTCTGTTGGAAATAAACCTCAAAATACCAAGTACCTACCTCATCGTTATAGGTTTTCTCACCACCGGTTTCATTTTTACTCTGGTAATATACTTTAAAGTCAACGGCATTATAGCGTCCTCTAAGTACATCAACCTTCCTGATAGTTGGTGCCACAGGATTGAAATTATCGGCTGGATTTCGAAGTGCCATCTCTCCAAGAAGCATCGCATAATCGGCATCAGTACTTTCTATCGCTATACCCATCATAGCTACAACATCACTAGCTGCAAGCCCTAAAGCTGAAGCCTTTACTGTATGCGTTTTCCAAGTACCTTCGGCATCAGCCGCCGGTAAAGCAACTTCAAGATAAGAAGATAAAGCACCCTGCTTAGCTACAAATAGCTTTGCTTTTGGGTTAGTACCTTTTAAAACTTTATATGTTACCGAGAACTCATAATCGGGCTGAACGGCAAGTTTTGTTTTAAAGAGTTTAACTCTTGAAAAGTTAGTTGCACCATGAAACTTAACAGATGAACCACCAAACCATGCATCATCAAAAGTAAAGTCGGCATTAATCAATCCTGAAAGATTGGCTTTAGTTACTTGATCTGCAGCATCAGTAATCCACCAACGCCATGTAGGCATAAAGTCTTGTGTGTTTATATTATGCCACTTATGATTAAAAGTAGTAACTCCCTCATTATTGAAGAACAGACCATTACCTAGGTTAAAGCGAGATACAAATGGAACCTGCTGAATGGTAGATTTTGCAGTCATAAGACTACTCAAACCATGAAAAGTTTCAAGATCGGCATTGGCCAAAGTGGCATTGGTACGGATAGCCGGAGTTAAAGCCGGGTTACGATATCCACCTGAGAAGGTAAGTTCTTGTTTTTTAAGATATGCATATTGTATGGCCACATCCGAAGAACCATCATCTGTAGAACTCTGATGAATCAAACTCTGTGAGTGAGCGCCCCAAAAACCTATAGATATAGGATTATCCTTTAGAGCTTGCCAGTTATTGTTTTTATATGCACGCCCTTGAATGTCGAATCCGGCATATAAATCATAGCTGCTACGATTAATGTCATTAGCAAAGGTTACAGAATTCTCAAGTATCGACCTGGTCCAGTTATAGTTAAAGAACAACATATCTGACACCGGATCCGGATTACCAAAAATAGCATCATTATGGGTACCTAATCCCCTGTCAAACGTGATTGTCCCTACATCATTTGTGCCATCATACCAGTGAAGCTGAAACTCCCAATCTATCTTTTTTGCTTCGCTCTTACACTCTTTTACAAAAGCAATAAGTTCATTCATAAAAGTAGAATTTGAAGTAAACTCCGAGTTACAGCCTAGCCCATCGATGCCATAATACTTCATCAATGAAACTAACCTTGTGGAGTATTTATATGTGGTGGTAGTTCCGGTAGGATTTTTCTGAAACATACGCCAGAAAATCTTACCATACTCGTTG
>CAZWOA010000178.1:0-3497 GCA_964635545.1 uncultured Marinilabiliaceae bacterium | reverse complement strand
AGACTGTAAATCTGTTGTCTTTCGACTTCGGAGGTTCGAATCCTCCTCTCCCCACTTCTTTTCACCTCCTGGTAAAATTTAATTGATTATTTGCTAAAGAAACATATCTTGGTCTAAGATTTGTAATTATATTAATACTTTTTTGAGTTTATTGTTTCAATGTTTTCATTAGATATACACAGCTGGAAGAAAATTATTAGTCAATCACTACCGGGTGAAGCTGCTCAATGTATTATGGCACCTTCTACCAGAGACGAAGATATGAGTAGTCATGATAGGAGACTCGCACGAAATAGTAGTGTACTAATTCTTCTGTATGAAAAGGATGGTGTTACCTCATTTCCATTAATTAAACGCCCTGTTTATCCTGGTATTCATAGCGGACAGATATGCCTTCCCGGTGGCAAAGAGGAGCCTAGCGACTATTCACCCGTTGATACTGCACTACGTGAAACCAAAGAGGAGCTTGGCGTTGATATTTCATCGGTGGAGGTTATCGGTAGCCTGTCGCCAATTTATATCCCGGTTAGCAACTTCAATGTACAGCCCGTTATAGGTTGGTGGCATAATCCAACAGTGTTTCATCCCAATAATCGTGAGGTGGATGGGGTGCATGAGATGTCGTTGAAAAACCTTATTGGTCAAAAAGGTGATTGTAGTTTTACTATAAATGTGAATAATAGAGAAGTTATTGCACCATATTTCAAAATAAATAATGATGTAATATGGGGCGCCACAGCCATGATTCTTAGTGAATTAAAGGAGTTGATGAAGCTTAGTGGGGTTGAATAGCTTTCTTAATTAAGTATTGTTTTGTAATATTTATATCTCTCCATCACGCTTTTTACATATTGATAAGGCTCATCGCCCCTGCAATAGCCGTATTTCACAATAGGATCGCTATAATAGCTGGGGTTTGATTTGTTGAGCAGAAACATATCCACATTATTATCCCACACAGCAGGATTTTTTCCAAACTTCTCGGCCAGATTTATGGCATCAATCACATGGCCTATGCCCACATTATAGGATGCTAGCACAAATTTTATCCGTTCGTTTTTGTCGCTCACAAATCGCTGCATGCGTTCGTCGAGCCAGTTAAGAAATCGTATTCCACCTTCGATATTATCCTCGGGTGATATTATCTCTTCCACGCCAAAAAGGTTGGCTGTTTCGGGCATTAATTGCATCAAGCCCATGGCGCCTGCCCAGCTTTCGGCCTGTGGGTCGAAGCGCGACTCCTGATAGATTAGTGAAGCAATAAGTCGCCAATCGAATATGGTGTTGGCCACATTTGCTTTTATTATTTCGTCGTAGGTGGCATCGTGTTCACCCAGATCAATATTTCTATAATTTTCTGTAGGACGAATTGGGTGATAATTCACAAAATATCTTTTATATATCTGTTGATACTTACCACTTTTCTTGAAGTCATCCATCCATCTGTTTATGGTCGAAAGTAGTGTTTTTGCACCGGGGCGCACTCCCCATGCGAGGTCTATATCATCACTCAGCACTGTTTTTATGTCGAGATTGGGATACAGGCTTTTATTTACGTTTGCAATATTCTCAAAACAAACCGTGTATGATATTTCGCCTTCGGCCACCATCTGCATAAGTTGCTCCACATCGTAGTCGGGTATTTCAATAATAGATATTGAGTCGCTCATCTCGGTTGATAATTGGTGAATGCGGTCAACATATGATGAGTTTTTTAGTACATACACAGTTTTGTTTGCAAGGTCATCAGCATTGGCAATAAGTGTGTTGGGGTGTTTTTTGCCGTCAGGGTCATCTTCCCATTTTCGCTGTATAAGCACGTGGCGGCTCTGGCAGTGTGGAGTGGTGTACGATATTCGTTGCGAGTCTAAAGATGTTACAGCAAGGTTGGTGGCAATAATATCGGCATCGCCCCTGAGTAGCATTTTTATATTGGCCTCTTTATCGTTAGAAACTTTTATTTCGAGTGTTATTCCAAGGTAGTCGCACAATGCTTTTAGCATCTCAAACTGGTATCCCACCGGAAGTCCTTTATATACGAAGTAGTTTACAGAGTTGTAATCTGTAAGCACACGTATAGTTCCGCGTTTAAGTATCGAATCGAGGTCGATGCTTAATCCTGCCATGCTGTCGTTGTGTGATGAGCTTTTTCTGCCATTGCAACCCAGCAATTGCATCATCACTACGATACCAATAAGTAGTACTATATGTCTCATAATGAAAAATATAACTGCAAAAATACGAAAATTATTTGGATTTTGGGTAAACATTTTTGTTTTTCAACCGTATTATGAGGTGTTAGTGATGCGAAAGGTGTGAAGATGAGCGGATTTGTCTTTTTATCTTCAATAGTAATAAAATTGCATCTAAAACTTGATTTTTGTCATTGTCGGTATGTTTTAAAACATAAAAGGATATTATTTCATATTATGTTTTTCATGTTTTTGAATTACTTTTTATATTTGTATCGGTGTTTTAGATTATGAATCGAAATTTATTAGTTAATAAAAGTGAATTTATGAAAGTTACAGTTGTAGGTGCCGGTAATGTCGGAGCAACATGCGCCGATGTGCTTGCTTACCGTGAGATTGCCAGTGAAATAGTTATTCTTGATATTAAAGATGGTGTAGCTGAGGGTAAAGCCTTGGATATCTGGCAAAAAGCTCCCATTAATCTATATGATACTCGCACCGTGGGTGTTACCAATGATTATAGCCGCACTGAGAATTCGGATGTGGTTGTTATCACTTCAGGTATGCCTCGCAAGCCCGGTATGTCGCGCGACGACCTTATCGGAATTAATGCTTCGATTGTTAAAACTGTAACTGAGAATATAATTAAACATAGCCCCAATGCGGTTCTTGTTATTGTATCCAATCCTTTGGATGTGATGACTTACCAGGCTCATATCACATCTAAATTTCCACGTACCAGAGTAATTGGTATGGCCGGTGTGTTGGATACTGCCCGCTACCGTGCATTTATTGCCGAAGAGCTTAAGGTTTCTCCTAAGGATATTCAGGCAGTGCTTATGGGTGGCCATGGCGACACTATGGTTCCACTTCCTCGTTATACAACTGTTGGTGGTATTCCTGTTACCGAACTTATTCCAGCCGACAGACTAAATGCCATTATTGAGCGCACTAAAGTTGGTGGTGGCGAGTTGGTTAAATTGATGGGTACTTCGGCATGGTATGCTCCAGGAGCTGCTGCTGCACAAATGGTAGAGGCGATTATTCGCGACCAGCGTAGAGTATTCCCCGTATGTGTTAAACTTGACGGTGAATATGGCATAGACGATTGCTACCTTGGTGTACCTGTAATACTTGGTAGAAACGGAGTTGAAAAAGTACTAGAGCTTCAACTTAACGACGAGGAAAAAGCACTTCTGCAAGAGAGCCGCACCCACGTTCTGGAAGTAATGAGCGTGCTTGAGGTAAAATAATACTTTTACTGTACGATAATAAATAGAGACTTCATAGAGAGGTCTCT
The DNA here is from genome assembly GCA_964635545.1 of uncultured Marinilabiliaceae bacterium. Classification (GTDB taxonomy): domain Bacteria; phylum Bacteroidota; class Bacteroidia; order Bacteroidales; family Marinilabiliaceae; genus JAGPIS01. The sequence continues at coordinate 5 of CAZWOA010000178.1, read as the reverse complement.
TTTTT
>CAZWOA010000177.1:1561-3559 GCA_964635545.1 uncultured Marinilabiliaceae bacterium | reverse complement strand
AACAGCCTCTTTGTTGTTTTCGGGTTCTATTAACCTAATCCTAAATTGTTTGTCACCAAACGTTTCCAACGATATTTTTTCTTTCAATTTCATTTTCAAATCCCTAATCGTATTTTCTATTTTAATTGTGCAAGATACTAAATTCTTTTCAATGTCCTTTGCCCAAAATCTTAAAACAGTCCAACCTTGTTTATCAAGTTCCAAATTTACTTCTTTATCTCTTTCAATATTTCTTGTAATCTTTTTATTCCAAAAATCTTGGTTTGTTTTGTGGTCATTTTTACGTTCATACCAATCTTTTCCGTGCCAAAATTCTCCATCAACAAAAATCGCAAGTTTGATACTTTTAAAGGTCAAGTCGGGCTTTCCAAAAACTGTATTATTATTTTTCCGATAACGATGCCCGCGGGCAAAAAGAGTTTTGGCCAATAAAAGCTCAGGTTTTGTTCCTGTAGATTTATTAGCTTGCATATTTTTTCTTCTCTGCTCTTTGGTCAATCTGTCCATTTTACAAAGTTAACAACAAGTTTCGCATTGTTCGTTAATTTCTGGATCTTCTGGTTTTATATACTTGCAGGTAACTGTTAGACGACTATGTGCAGAACGGAAAATCACATCAAAAGAGGCTGATGAAAAACCACCAGCCTCTTTTTATCTCTTTATTTTACGTTTGGAATACGCTTAAGGATATCAAGCAGATGATTCCAGAATTTTTCAACTGTATGTATCTCAATACGCTCTTGTGGTGAGTGTGCACCGCGTATGGTTGGCCCGAAAGAGACCATATCTAATCCCGGGTTTTTCTCAAGGAACAGACCACACTCAAGACCTGCATGGATGGCACGCACAATAGGCTTATTGCCAAACAGATGCACATAAGAATCGGTTGAAATCTTTAATATCTCAGAGTTAATGTTAGGTGTCCAACCGGGATAGCCATCGGTATGACTAACATTGGCACCGGCAAGCACAAACACACTCTCTACCATAAGTGCTGCATACTCCTTAGCACTCTCTACCGAACTGCGTTGGCTTGATGTAACCAATATGGTATCGCCTGTGCGCTTAATAGAAGCCAGGTTGGTGGATGTCTCAACCAATCCGGGGATGTCGCGACTCATATCGAGAACTCCATGCGGACAGGCCAACAGTGAGTATATAAATCTATTGGCAAACTCATCGGCAAACTCCTTCTCGGGTCTGTCATACGACTCGAGAGTAAGGCGCAAATTAGGCTCGGTAGTTTGCAATTCACTTTGCACATCGGCAGAGAAGTGATTGAACAACACCCTCACCTCTTCTTTGAAACGCATTGGCACAGAACCAATTACATGTGCTTCGCGGGCAATGGCGTTACGAAGGTTACCACCGTCGATATCCGACACAGTAAACTCAACCTCCATCATGGCAGAGTAGATGAAACGGGCTAATATTTTATTGGCATTTCCCAATCCTTTATGGATATCATCACCTGAGTGTCCACCAGTTAGTCCGCCCACATTAACTTTTATGCCAATGCGGTTCTCCTTAACTGGCTGTTCCACAACTTCAAACTCGGCAATGGTATCTACACCTCCTGCACATCCGATAAATATCTCACCCTCATCCTCCGAGTCGAGATTAAGAAGAATAGAGCCTGTGATGAAACCCTCCTTCAATCCGAAAGCCCCCGTAAGGCCTGTTTCCTCATCAACAGTGAACAGGCACTCAATGGGGCCGTGCTCAATATCATTAGATGCAAGCAGAGCCAGCTGGGCCGCCATGCCAATACCATCATCGGCACCCAAAGTGGTATTATCGGCCTTCACCCACTCGCCATCAACAACAGGAGTTATGGGGTCGGCACTAAAGTTATGCTCCTTATCGGAGTTCTTCTCGCACACCATATCCATGTGCGACTGCAGCACCACTGTTTTACGGTTTTCATATCCTGCGGTGGCTCTTTTTGATATCAGCACATTACCGATATCATCCTTTTTCCACTCAAGATTATTTTTC
>CAZWOA010000177.1:0-1461 GCA_964635545.1 uncultured Marinilabiliaceae bacterium | reverse complement strand
GGACGCCCCAGTACAGCACCTTTATTTATGGGGTTGATATAAAAAAGCACAGCTCCCGGTTTTTGGTCTTTCTCCTCGCCCAGCAGTTCATCATCCAAATAAGCCAATATGAAATTCTTTGGCAGATTAACGCCATAAACAGGCATTCCAAGCCGCTGGCAAAGAACCGAATAGATTATCGAGAGCGAAACCGGATTACCCTTTTTCGACTCAAGCACATCATTAACAAAATTATTAACCGGTGCAAAGTAATGAGAATTATTACGGGTGAATCCATGCAGTTCGAACAGCACATGATTCACCACCCGCACCTTCTCAAGCGACGTAAGGTGGTCGTTCATCTCGAGCCATATATCGCGTCGCAGGGCATTAATCTTCTCACTTATAATGGCATAGCTGAGTGACGGATAGTGATATTTGGCAATAATGAAGGCACCATACAGCAAATCGTCACAGCCGGTGGCAATCCAATTTGTCAATTCGCTTTTTATATCGGCGAACTGTATATGATGAATCACATTCATCAACCTTGTTTGTAAAAGTTCGTCAGAACTCCTCTCCCACGCTTTCTCAAGTAGCGGGACAATCTCTACAGGCATACTATGAAGTGCCTGCTCAACGGTAATAAACACCTCATCGGCAGGGTCATCGAGCAGATTAATAAGCACATTCACCTTCGATTCGTCATATACAGTTTGGCTCATCGTAATTTATAAGTTTTACAATTATTGCGTCAGGCTTGTTAACACATGTTGTATCAACTCCTTAACCACCGGGCGGTAATCTTTGCTATACTTTCCGGCTTTGCGGTTGGCTATAATGGCACAAACAGTGGCGGCGTGGTGCCCCAGAAGTTTGGAAAGGCCATATATTGCCGAACATTCCATCTCATAGTTCGTAATACGCTGATCGTGGAAACGGAATGCACTTATTTTCTCATTGATATCGGCATCCACAAGCGGCAAGCGGATTACGCGTCCCTGAGGGCCGTAAAAACCGGGTGCCGATATGGTAATACCTTTACGGATATGTGGATGGTTTGACAGTTTGGAAATCAACCCTTTATCAGCATCAACCACGTATGGTGCAGTAAGTTGGTGGTTCCAGCCCACCGATTTGGTAAATGCTGCTTCAAACTCGTTATCAGTAACATTATTACGTCCTGCATAGAAATTCAGCAATCCGTCGAAACCGATACTTTTCTCGGATAGCAGCCATGAATCAACGTCGAGATCCTCTTGCAGCGAGCCCGATGTACCAATGCGGATAAGGTTGAGCGAAGTACGTTTCTCCTTCACCTGGCGGGTTTTGAAATCGACATTCACAAGGGCATCAAGCTCATTTACAACAATATCGATATTATCTGTACCTATACCGGTTGCAACCACTGTAATTCTACGGCCACCCATTGTGCCCGTGCACGACAGGAACTCACGGTTACTGGCACGCACCTCAACCGAA
>CAZWOA010000176.1:0-3604 GCA_964635545.1 uncultured Marinilabiliaceae bacterium | reverse complement strand
CTCTCCCCCTCGTTTCTTGGCATAGCCGAGCGGCAACGAGGGGAGAGAGAAACCGCTGATTTATATTATCTCTCTCTTTTATCTATTGCGGGTTTTCCCTATCTTTGTCAATCTTTTTGTAAAATCTAAAAACCATTTCAAAATGGGCATTGAACAGCAGATACAGTCGAAAGTGGCGGAGGCCATACAGTCATTATACGGCGAAACAGTGACGCCCGAGAACATTCAGGTTACTGTTACCCGCAAAGATCAGACGGGCGATTATACCGTTGTGGTGTTTCCGCTTCTGAAAATATCGAAGAAAAATCCGGAGCAGACAGGAAACGACCTAGGAGGCTATCTCACTCAGAACATGAATCTTATATCATCTTTTGAGGTTATAAAAGGCTTCCTCAACCTTACTTTGTCACACGCCTATTGGGTGGAGCAGATTAACAGTGCCGCTGCGGATGAAAATTACGGCTTTGTAAAAGCTACCGAAAAATCGCCACTGGTGATGATTGAGTACTCGTCGCCCAATACCAATAAGCCGCTTCACCTGGGACACATCAGAAATAATCTGTTAGGATTTTCACTGTCGCGACTTGTGGAGGCTAACGGTAACAAGGTGGTGAAAACCAACATTGTGAACGACAGGGGAATACACATCTGCAAAAGCATGCTGGCATGGAAGAAGTGGGGCGAAGGTGTTACTCCCGAATCAGCAAACGTGAAGGGCGACCACTTGGTTGGCGATTTTTATGTGCGTTTCGACAAGGAGTATAAGGCTGAACAGGCTGCTCTTCTATCATCAGGAAAAACAAAAGATGAGGCAGAGGCTATGTCGCCACTGATGGCTGAGGCCCGCGAGATGTTGCGACTGTGGGAAGCAGGCGACAAGGAGGTTACCGCCATCTGGAAGATGATGAACCAATGGGTGTATGCCGGTTTTGATGTTACTTACAAGGCGCTGGGCGTTGATTTCCATAAGATTTACTACGAATCGGAGACTTACTCGATAGGTAAAGAGCAGGTGCTTGAAGGTTTGAAAAAGGGTGTGTTCTATCAGCGCGACGACAAATCGGTGTGGGTGGACCTCACTGCCGACGGACTTGATGAGAAGCTTCTACTGCGCAGTGACGGCACATCGGTATATATGACTCAGGATATCGGGACTGCCAAAATGCGATTCAACGATTACCCTATCGACAAAATGATATATGTGGTTGGTAATGAGCAGAATTACCACTTCCAGGTGCTATCATTGGTGCTCGATAAATTAGGTTTTGAATGGGGCAAAGAGCTTATGCACTTCTCATACGGAATGGTGGAACTCCCCGAAGGCAAAATGAAGAGTCGCGAAGGAACTGTGGTTGATGCCGATGACCTTGTGGATGAGATGGTTGGCACAGCACGCGAGATGAGTAAGGAGCTTGGCAAACTTGAAGGTTACAGCACCGAAGAGGCCGAAGCGGTGTATCGCACCATAGGCATGGGAGCCCTCAAATACTTTATTCTGAAGGTTGACCCACGTAAGAACATGACTTTCAACCCCAAAGAGTCAATCGACTTTAACGGTAACACAGGGCCATTTATTCAATATACGCACGCCCGCATAAGGTCGGTGATGCGCAAGGCAGCCGATGCAGGTGTGGCAATACCATCATCAATAGATACCAGTAGCACTCTGGAACACAAAGAGATACAACTTCTGCGGATGATAGAGCAGTTCCCGATTGTGGTAAAAGATGCCGGCAACAGTTACAGTCCGGCGGTGGTAGCCAACTATGTGTATGACCTGGCGAAGGAGTACAACCAGTTTTACCATGAACTGCCCATCATGTTTGAAGAGAATGAGCATAAACGTGCTGTCCGCCTGCTGATTAGCAGCATTACAGCCGACATAATAAAACGTGGAATGTGGATTCTGGGCATTGACGTTCCGGAGAGGATGTAGGGAGGAGGAGAGAGTCGTGAGTCGTGGTTCAACTCACGACTGACTACCAACGAATAAAGACAAACTAACAACGAACAACTACAATAGATGGACGACCAAAGAACTACTGAGTTTGAATCTCACAATAATTTTCGTAACTTAGTTACAGTTTACAAAGATAGATATGAATAGCGCAGAAATAAAAATTGATATAATCAATAAGATAACAAACATAACAGACATATCGCATCTCGAAGAGTTGCTTCAGGTTATGAATTTCCAGCGGGACGAATCGATATTCCTAACTACTTATGAAGATAAAGATTCAATTAAGGAAGCCCGTAAACAGATTGATTCTGGCGAAATAATATCAGATAGCGATCTTAGAAACGAAATATCACAATGGCTAAAAAGATAGTTTCGTAATACGTCTTCCATTCATTTGCAAGTTCGTGGGTCGTCGTTCGTCAGTCGTGAGTCGTCTTACGACAGACTACCAACGAAAAACGACGGACGAGCAACCAACAACAACACCCATGGAAAAAACTCATGAATTAAAGAGAGTATTGGTCTTTATAGATTGGTTTACTCCCGGATATAAAGCCGGCGGGCCTGTGCGATCTATGGTGAATATGATTGACCATCTGGCGGGTGATTTTGCTTTTGATGTGGTAACTCGCAATAAGGAATATATGGAATCTGTCCCCTACCCCAATGTGATGAGCAATCAGTGGAATAGCATTGCTCCCAATGTGCGGGTGTGGTATGCATCATCAGAAAAAGAAAGTTTAACTACCTGGCGAAAACTAATAGCGACAGAAAGCTATAACACCATATATATCAACGGAATATACTCACTCAAATACTCCATTCTGCCACTGCTGGCCGCAAAAATGGAGAAGCATAAACACATTATTGTTGCGCCGAGAGGGATGCTTGCCCCAAGTGCAATAAATGTTAAGCGTGGCAAAAAGGAGCTTTTCCTTAAAATGGGGCGCGCTATCGGTCTGTACAAGAATGTATTGTGGCACACAACCAACGAAAAGGAGTCATCGGAAGTGAAAAGCACCTTCGGAACATCATCTAAAACAGCCACTGCAGCTAACCTGCCCCGTAAGCAGCAACAGATTTTCAAACCAATAGCCAAACAGCCGGGTGAACTGTCTATCTGCTCGTTTGCACGTATATCACCGGAGAAAAACACTCTTTTTGCACTGCAATCGCTTAAAAGCATCAAAACCGACAGTAAAATAACTTTTAATCTATACGGACAGATTTATAATCAGGAGTATTGGCAACAGTGCCTTGAGGAGATTAATACCCTGCCAGCGAATATCAGCGCAGAGCATAAGGGTGTGGTAACGGCCGACGAGGTTGGGGCAAACATAGCAAATTATCATATCATGTACTTACCATCGAGAGGTGAGAATTTCGGACATGTGATACTCGAGAGCCTGATGGCTGCCCGCCCGGTCCTCATCAGTGACCAGACGCCATGGCGTAACCTGGAAGCAAAAAAATGTGGCTGGGACTTACCACTTGACGACATGGAAGGATTTACCCAAGTGATTGAGAATGTGACAGCGATGAAGCAGGAGGAGTTTGAGGTGTGGTGCGATGGGGCGCTCAGTTTAGCCCGTGAGTTCGTGAATGATAAGGATATGGTGCAGAAGTATGTGGGGATGCTGG
>CAZWOA010000175.1:0-3641 GCA_964635545.1 uncultured Marinilabiliaceae bacterium | reverse complement strand
TGTTTTATACATTTCTTAACTATGTTTGCATCACCAAACAATGGGTTTTTTAGTGTAAAAATCATTAACTTAAATTTAAACCATGAGAAAACTATTACTTGGAGCATTACTGCTCTTTATGACTTTCTCCCTGTCGGCACAAAATGTGCAGATTACGGGCGTAGTCTTATCCGGGACTGATAACCAGCCTCTTCCGGGTGTCAGTATAATTATTAAGGGAACTACCACAGGTACAGTTTCCGATATTAATGGAAATTTCACACTTTCGGCAGCCCCTCAAAGCACATTGGTTGTCTCCTTTATCGGTTTTGAATCTCAGGAAATGGTAACCCAGTCAACAAAAATGACTATCATACTGAGTGAAGACAACCAACTACTCGATGAAGTTGTGGCTGTGGGTTACGGCGTTCAGAAGAAGAGTGTTGTTACTGCCGCTATTGCAAAAGTGTCATCCGACGACCTTGCAGTGGCAGCTCCTTTGCGGGTTGACAACGCACTTAAAGGATTAGCATCGGGCGTAACTGTTACATCATCATCGGGGCAGCCTGGTGCGGCTTCTCAGATACGTATCCGCGGTATTGGTACCATCAACAACTCCGACCCGCTCTATATCGTTGACGGGATGCCTATTGAAGGTGGTTTGGATTACCTCAATCCCAACGATATTGCATCTATAGAGGTGCTTAAAGATGCTGCATCCGGTGCAGTGTATGGTGCCAGGGCAGCCAATGGCGTTGTGCTTGTTACCACCAAAACAGGTAAAACCGGACGTACAAAGGTTACGTATGATTTCTCTTACGGCTGGCAACGTCCATGGACCGAACGTGATGTGCTTAACGCATCCGAATATGCACTGATGATGAATGAAGGTGCGGTAAACTCGGGTCAGGCGCCCCGTTACAACGATCCATACTCCTATGGAAAAGGCACCAACTGGCAAAAAGAGACTTTTAACTACGATGCACCTGTTAGCAGTCACCAGATGAGCTTCAGTGGTGCGAGCGAGAAAGTGGATTATCTATTTTCGTTGGGTTACTACACTCAGGATGGTATCGTTGGCGGTAACTATAACCGTTCCAATTACGACAGGCTTACATTGAGAAGCAACACCGGCTATACTGTTTTCGACGAAAGTCAGAACAGAAACTGGCTGAAAAGCTTGAAGGTAACATCAAATCTGTCGTATGCCAAAATAGACAGTCGCGGTGTTGAAACAAACTCTTCCTGGGGTTCGCCACTGGGTAGTGCTCTGGCGTTATCACCAATTTTTGATGTGTATGTTGAAGGCCAAGCTGCTCAGGATCAACTTGATTACTATTCGCAATACTCCGATTTTACACCTATGTACGACCCATCCAACGGTAAATTATATACCATGGCCGGTGCAGCATACAATGAAATGGTTAATCCGCTTGCAAGTATGTCTTTGCCGGGCACTAAGAACTGGAGCCATAAGTTTGTGGCCAACTTCTCGGCCGAACTGGGAATATGGGATAATCTTAAATTCAGGTCATCTTACGGTACCGACCTGGCTTTCTGGGGTTACGACGGTTATACAAAACCATACTATTTGACAGCCAATAATAAGGCTACCCGCTCCAATGCCTTCTCCAACAAGCAGGACGGCCTTGTGTGGCAGCTTGAGAATATTTTGATGTACGATAAGGATATCAATAGTCACTCATTCTCAATACTTTTAGGTCAGTCGGCCAAGAAAACTTCAGGATCGCAACTTGGTGGTAACCGCTACGGAATCATCAACTACGATCGTCCGTATATTGATGCCAGCAACGGTCTCCAGGAAAATGGCGACATGGGCGTTTATGGCGGTCCGTTTGACGAGTCAACACTTGCATCAATTTTTGCACGTGCAAGTTACAACTACGACGAGCGTTACATGCTACAGGTTACAGTGCGTCGCGATGGTTCTTCACGCTTCGGCTCAAACAACCATTATGCCACATTCCCTTCATTCTCACTGGGATGGAACATCACCAACGAGCAGTTTATGGAGAGCCGCCCCGAATGGTGGACTGCTGCAAAACTAAGGTTCTCGTGGGGTAAAAACGGTAACGAAAACATTGGTAATTTCCGTTATACAGTGCTTACAGCAACAGGAAACAACTATCTTTTTGGATCGGGTGAAAACATGGTTAACGGTGTGAAAGCCAGTGGACTTGCCAATCCCGACCTTAAATGGGAAGAGTCGGAACAGCTGGACTACGGTATCGACTTCGGATTTTTCAAAAACTCACTAACATTGACTCTCGACTACTATAAAAAGACCACAAAAGGTATGCTTATGGAGATGAACATTCCTTCGTATGTGGGTGAGTCAAAACCTATAGGCAACGTGGGAACCATGGAAAATAGGGGTTTTGAACTTGAGGCCGCCTACCGTTTCACTAAAGGTGATTGGAACTTCAGGATAGGAGGTAACCTGTCGTATCTTAAAAACGAACTTATACAGTATGGCAACGACTCGGGATGGGCCAACCTTGATGCGTTTCAGGGTACAGGCACTATCAGCCGTGCTCAGAATGGAAAACCATTCCCATATTTCTACGGATATAAAACCAACGGTGTATTCCAAAACGTGGGCGAAGTTGATGCTTATTTAAACACAGAAGGAGCTAAGATACAGCCAAATGCTGTTCCCGGTGATGTTCGTTTTGTAGATGTAAATGGCGATGGCATAATCTCTGATGCCGACCGTACCGACATTGGCAAGGGAATGCCCGACCTTACTTATGGCTTAAGTTTCAATGCATCGTGGCGTAACTTCGACCTTAGCATGATATGGCAGGGAACTTACGGAAATGATGTGTTCGATGCCACCCGACGTACCGACATCTCATCGAGCAACCTTCCATCGTGGATGCTGGGCCGATGGACAGGCGAAGGAACATCAAACAAATATCCGAGATTTGCCCTTGGTGATAACGTAAACTGGCAATCGTCCGACCTTTATGTTTATGATGGTAGTTATATCCGCTTGAAAAACATACAGATAGGTTATACATTACCTAAAGAGTTGACCAGAAAAGTATTAATATCGTCATTGCGCATTTTCGCAGCCGCCGATAACCTGCTAACATTCACCAAATATCATGGTTTCGACCCTGAGATTTCTTCAGGTGGAACATCATTGGGTATTGACCGTGGTGTGTATCCGCAGGCAAAAACTTATTCTCTGGGACTTAATTTGAATTTCTAATGTTTTAACTTGAATGGTTATGAAAAATTATAAATATATATTGTTCGGACTCACTGTCGCAGCTGTTTCAATGACGGGATGTTCCGAATCGTTCCTCGAGTTAGATTCAAAAACTCAGGAAACAGTGAATACCTACTTCACCACCGATGCTCACGTGAAAGAGGCCGTGGTGGCTGCTTACGATCCTCTGCATTGGCCCGATTGGGCTATGGGGCAGTACAATCCTGTTAACCTGATGAGCGACTTTATGGCCGATGACTTATGGGTGGGCGGTCAAGATAAAACCGACAATCAGTTCTACCACCTGATGATGAACTATGAAGCTACTCCAACAAACTGTATGACGGGATTATGGACTGTTGCATATACAGGAGTAAAACGTAGCAACGATGTGTTGATGTATGTCGAATGGTCTAAAGAGAAT
>CAZWOA010000174.1:0-3699 GCA_964635545.1 uncultured Marinilabiliaceae bacterium | reverse complement strand
TGCAGATGTGTATTTAAGTTCTCACGTAGTGAGAAAACACAGAATAAAATAAGTTATTAACGTTGGCGATGAAAAAAAACATCGCCAACACAAATAAATTTGATTATGAAATATTTTAGTGTTATATATTTATTTTTGTTATTGTTTACTTCCTGTGAACCTGAAGAATTCTTTCCTGACCCTAATGCTCAAAGAGATGAAAATTTATTAGGTACATGGCGTCACATTGACACACCCAAAGCTGATAGTAGTTTTATAGTATTTACTAGTACTGGATATTATGGTAGTACATCGTTTATTAACAATAACCAAATCAAAGGATTTACGAATTTGAATGGTCTGTGGTATAATTTAACTATTTACAATTTAAATGATATTGGAAAATACTATACTGCTAGTACTTCAAAGCATTGGACAAATGGAAGATGGGAAAGTGAAAGTTATTACATGTTGAATGAGACGAATGATACACTTTATTTAGGCTCAGCCAAAGATAATTTGAACGATATATATATTAGGAATGATTATCAATTAATTTATGATGGTCCAGATTATGTTGGAATAGATTCGATAATGACTGAATAAAAGCCCATAACAATGTGTAAAAATAATAGCCGAGGCAATAGTAAATACAGTGTTGTAACCCGGTTCAACTTTCGTGTAAATTGAGAATGAAGTGCTACGCAATCGGCTACTATTCTTACACTCAACGTTAGCGGGCATTAGGATTTGTAATCGTGTAAAGAATAAAACTGCAGAAATATAGAAATAAAAACCCTTACCTCTTAAAGAAGAGATAAGGGCAAACCATAAGTTTAATCCGTGGATAGAAAGATAAGAGCCTTTATCCACAAAAATGCAAATTAACATGAATAAGTTTAGAATTCTTATTGTCGCTATTATTTTTAGCGGAAAACTTTTTACTGGGTGTGAAGATTCAGTAGATGAAATTAATCCTGTTTCTCAAGATCAAGAGATTGAGCAAAATGCTTCTGATGTTTCAGTTGAAAATGGATATCTCAATTTTAAATCCCAAGAGGTATTCAATGATTACTTTGAGAAGATTGAAAGTGCGTTAAATAGTGACAATGGATTAAAAAGTTCAACAGCTAAAATAATCAATTTAGATGGTTTTGTTTCATTAGCTGAAAGAGTTAATAGTAGTCGTCAACTAAAAAGTAGTGATACATCTGAAGAAGATGTAACCCTTGAGATGGTTAATGAATTGATACCTGTAGAACCTTTGCATTATCTGCTTGATACAATAAGTAGAGTAAAGGTAGGTAGCGACATCTATCAGGTAACTCCATTTGGTTCATTTATTTATCAAAAAGAATATGAGGAGGAATTTAATTCCTTAATTGTTACATTTCCAGATAGATTATTTGATTTCTCAAATCAGGTAGATAGTATTACATATATGTATGGAAACATAAAATTAATAGATACTTATCAGCATTTGAAAAATAAGTATTTTGATGAAAATGTCTTTCTAGGCAGTATCACTGACGATAATGATGAAAATGTTGGTCAGAGTAGCTTGAAAAGTACAAATAGTAAAATTGATTCAAAATTAACCAGTAAATATGGTTTGAGCACACACAAAGTTAATGGTAATATATGGCATAATAACCGTCGTAGTAATTATTTTGACAGTAAAACAAGAGTAAGAGCTAGATTATATGACTATAATTGGGGTGTTTACAAAGGCGCTGGGTTTACATGTAAGTTTCAAAAGAAAAAGAATAAAACTATAACAGTACGAAAATATGGTTTCTTTGGTCCTAAAAGAAAAATAACCTTATATAGTTATTGGTCTTCAACAATTAATTCAGAAATGGTTATTGGGATGGACTATTTTGAAGGTTATACTGAATATACAGATTTTGGTCTTTCTGTAGATAATAATGGTTTTCCAATAAATTACAATCACCACAGAACATTTGCTAACGGAGTGGCTAAAATAGCAAAAAAAGGTACTAATGAATTGTTTAGCGAGATAAGAGGATGGGCGAATCGAGGGTGGCTATTTGATACCAAAATGGAATTTAACATCCTAGGTAACGATGTGAATCTTCTCCGAAAAGCTTACGATGCAGGTAATGATGCAATAATTTCGGAAGTACGCAGTCAAGTATACAATACTATACAAAGTGCTGCTCCAACAAGATATGTAAAACGTGATGAGAAACTCTATCCAAATAGAAAATGGGTAACTTACTGGGGTGTAGATAAATATTATAACAGAAGTTACATAAAAGTTTCTTTAGGCCTACCCTCGTATGGGATCCCCGCACCAAATAAATTTCATGTAAAAGAAGTTTATATTTTTGGTGCAGCAAAGTTTAATGGTCAATGGAAAGGTGTTAGATTACATTTTTAATTTATAACAAAAGTCAGATAAGGTAAACTTGCCTTATCTGGCTTAAAACCATATTTCATGAAAAAATTAATATTATTGAGTCTTTGTATACTGACAATGATACATGTATCTGCTCAAGAAAAGAATAAAATTCATTTAAAGCTTATACAACCTGGAATTGAATATCAATTTAGTATTAAAAATAACTTGTTGGCATCTATTGATTTAGGTTTTGGCTTAATTAACATGAGTTATAATAGTGAAGATAAATTTGAAACATATATATCCACATTTTCGAATGTTACAGTTAAAAATATATACAATTCATCAAAGGTATTAAGTAGAAATAATAGTTTATTGTTTCATTCTGGCAATTACTATGGTATGAGGTGGTTAGGGTATAATGGAAATGTAAGTAACGACTCTAAAGGTGAACATTTTAATTATGCTGTGGGTCCTGTGTGGGGGCTTCAACGATATCATAAAACGTTTTATTACCAATTTGAGTTAGGTTTGGGTTACCATAGTAGGACAGAAATAAAAGGTGTTGCACCTTTAGCACGGTTTTGTGTTGGAATTAATATAAAACAATGGTAAAGACAATTTCAGCTTTTTTATTCTTTTGTTTAGGATTTATAAGTACTAGTTTTGCTCAATTGACCTACAGGTTTGAGCTCGGAGTGGGAGGAAGTCCTTATTTTGACCATAATATCGCTAAAACGGTAAGTGGGGCTGTTGGGTATTGTTTTTTTGAAGAGTTGACTGTTTTTGGGGGTATTAATATGTTCTCTCAGAGTAGTTACGTTTTTTCTTTTGAAGCAGAAGATGAAGATGCAAGATGGGAAGAGAATAAAACAGAACATCTTACTTCTTTTCTTTTACAAGCAGGCATTCATCATTCATTGAATTTAAAGACTTTTACCAAAGGAAAAAGCCCATGGCAATATAGGCGGTTTGGCATTTTTCCAGAAATAAATGCATATTTCAATCCTCATTTAAATCGCAAGTATAAATCAGGAGCTGGTGAAGAATATAAAGCGCCATATTCAAGCCAGTTTGCATACGGTTTGGGAGGAGGTATTTTATATGGTTCATGGAAGATGTATTTGGCTTTAAAATATGAATGTAATACAATTGACAATTTAGAATCTATAAACACTATAGTACCTGATTTGGTTAAGAATAATAAATATAACCATGTAGTGAGTTTAATATTTGTATTTCGATAGTGTTTATAGTGTAAAGAGCAAAAGGAATAACGCCCGCTAACAATGGCTGATAAAGCATAGGCTTGCCGCAGGCGCAACACAAGCCTACGCTTCATAGCCTGGTCGTTA
>CAZWOA010000173.1:0-3700 GCA_964635545.1 uncultured Marinilabiliaceae bacterium | reverse complement strand
GGCGAGTGGGCAAAATCGAGAAATATGGTTGATGTATCACTCTTTTTTAGCACTTGAAGTCGCTTGGCGGCACCCGTGAATGATGTTACTGCTTGCAGAAAATCGGCGGCATTCACTCCTATCTGCTGGCATACACGCATAGCACCTTCAATATTCTGGATGTTATGGTCGCCAAATACTTTTAGCTTATACTCTCTGTTTTCGTACTCAACTATGGTTGTGCCGTTTTCATTTCTATAATTCAGTCCCTTATAAGGAATCGTGGTTATATGTGTCTGTTTGGCAGCAATTTTTCTTAGGTTTTCGTCACCTTCAAAGTATATTAGCTTGCCACCGTTTTCTATGCTTTGGGCAAAGAGTTCAAACTGCTCAATATATCCCTCCCAGGTTGGAAATACGTTGATGTGATCCCATGCAATGCCCGAAAGCAGAGCTACTTGAGGTTTGTACCAATGGAATTTCGGACGCAGGTCGATGGGCGAAGAGAGATATTCATCACCTTCGAAAATTGCAAATTTTGCACTGTGAGAAAGGCGAACCATAGTGTCGAATCCCTCCAGTTGTGCACCCACCATATAGTCAAAATCAACATCTAACTTCTTGAGTACGTGCATGATGATGGATGTGATGGTAGTTTTGCCATGACTGCCGCCAATCACAACTCTTGTTTTATCTTTTGTCTGCTCATAAAGATACTCGGGGTAGGAGTAAACTTTCAATCCAAGTTCTTGAGCCCTAAGTAGTTCGGGGTTGTCCTTGCGTGCGTGCATTCCCAGTATTATAGCATCTAATGATGGCGATATTATTTCGGGATGCCATCCTGTGGTTGCCGGCAGCAATCCGTGGCGTTGCAGTCTCGATTTTGAAGGTTCAAAAATCTCATCATCCGAACCGGTTACTGTAAATCCTTTTTCGTGAAGTGCGATGGCCAGGTTGTGCATTGCACTGCCACCAATGGCTATGAAGTGTACACGCATGGTGCTATGATTTTTTAGTTAATGAATTTCAAAAATATGAATTTTATCTGTGGAAAGCATTATAGAATGTTTTTTCTAAACAAAAATGTGTTACAACTTTTGAATGAAATTCATCATGTTTATTTTATCTCCATTTTAACTCAACTATTCTGATTAATAAAGATAAAAGGTGCCAATAATTTTTATCTTTGATTTTCAAATCTATAACAAATCAACAATGAGAAAAATACTTTTTTTATTATTACTAATGGTTCCTTCGCTGCAACTTGTGGCTCAGAAGGGATTGCTTTGGGAAATTTCGGGCAACGGACTTGAGAAACCTTCCTATCTTTTTGGTACTATGCATATTATCTGTAGCGACCAGTATTTTGAGCCCAATGGGCTGCGTGCTGCGCTTAATGCTGCTGATGTGCTTTGCCTGGAAATTGATGTTACCAATCCTGAGATGGGTTCTAAAATGCAGAGGGCTCTTGTTGACCCGCAGATGCGCAATATGAAGGATGAACTCGACCCGCTTGCAGTGGCCGGCGTGGATAGCCTGATGCGAAAATATATGATGGCAGGTATCGATAAACTGGGGATTCTGAAACCGTGGGCTGTGGCAACCACTTTCTCCATATTTATGATGCTCGATTGTCCTGTGCAAAAACAGTATGAAGTTGAGCTTTCGATGTTTGCCAAGCAGGAGGATATGCCGATTTGGGAGCTTGAAGATGTTGATTTTCAGATTGCTATGTTCGATAGCTGGGAGCGTGCCGACCAGATTCAGATGGTTAATGAACTGGTGCTGAAGGCTGGTGAAAATCGTGATGTTTTTGATAGACTGGTGGCCAGCTACCGTCTTCAAGATTTGGATGCCCTGCTTCAGCTAACTCGCGAACAGGCTGAATATGTGAAGTATAACAAATCATTGCTGGATGATAGGAATGTTGATTGGATACCTAAAATGGCTAAAATGATGGTTGACAGGAGTGTCTTTTTTGCCGTTGGTGCAGCACATCTTGCCGGTGATAATGGCGTGGTTGAACTACTGAAAAAAGCCGGTTATTCTGTTAATAGAATTATTGAGTAAATTATATTGTAAGTTTTAATAGATACATTATGAAGTTTTCGCAAAATGGTTGGGTAGTTTTAGTAGCAGCGCTCATCTTGTTGGTAATAATTAAGTTTGCACTTCCCGGAGCAATTCAAATTGTAGCCGCAGTGGTTATTATTGCTCTTGTGGGGCTCGTTTATAAAATGACGATTATTATTGATGAGTTTCGATTTAAAATTACCATGGGAGTAGGGCTGCTAGGCGATGAGGTGCCTGTGCGCAATATTGAGTCGTGCAAGGTTTATGATGGAAATCTTAGTTTTGGTCCGAGGCGTAATGATAAATATGTTATCTATAACATCAATTCAAAACGTGCAGTAGAAATTGCAGTGAAGGGTAAGCAGAGAGCCATCCTTATAGGGTGCGATAATCCGGAGGAGTTGGTGGATACGTTTAAAGAATTTATTAGATAACTCAACTTTTGCAAGTAAATAAATTAGTTGAATTATATTAGGGTTGTTTGGCGGTAGAGCCGTCAAACAACCCACGATTCCAAATACTTAACGGATTATAGTCCTTCCGACTGTAGGGAAGAATCGTATTTATATAAGTGTCTCTATTACTGTTTGTTATCCTTAACAAGCTGGATAAAGTCCTTTAGCATTGATTGTGTTTCATCATCAATTATCTCTTTAGCACTGAATTGTGATGTGAATACTGGTTTTGTTTCGTTGCAAATTCCTTCGTTGGAGTTATCGTCAAGATTGGTGTACGATTGTTTCCAGCCTTTATTTAGCTTGTCGGTATTTAGCGCATAATCGTGGTTTTGAACGGTGCTTATGCAGCTGTTTGTACCATCTTTCTTCACCGAAATACTGGTGCCATGATGACCATATTTTAACTTATATGCACTTCCCCCGGCCGCAATTCCTATCAAAAGATGCCCGATTCCTATTCCGTACATTGGTATATTCTTCTCCAATGCTTTCGATATATTGTTTATTGTTGCTTCGCACAAAGTAGGGTTTCCGGGACCTCCTGCTATTATTATGCCGTCATATTTTTCGGTTGTGAAGTCATAATCCCATGGTAGTAAGGTTACTGTTGCATCCAGTTTTAGTAGTGAACGAAGCACGTAATTCTGCACCCCTGCATCAACAACTGCGATGTTCTGTTTTCCTTTGCCAAATGTTTTTTTAGTTTTTGTACTTACTTGAGCCACAATGTTTTTGCTGTCACTATCCACTAAATCTATGGGTGAGTTTGCTGTCTCAATTTTGGCTTTTAGTGTGCCCTTTTCGGTAAGTATTTTTGTTAGTGCTCTGGTGTCGATGCCGGTTATTGCCGGTATTTTGTGGTCAATAAGCCATTGGGCAAGGCTCTGTTTTGCATTCCAGTGGCTGTAAGTTTCGGAGTAGTTCATTACCACCAATGCTGCTATGGTAGGTTGTGCCGATTCATGATATTTAAGTATGCCGTCCTCCTCATCATAGCCCGGAATCCCGTAGTTACCTATCATCGGGTAGGTTGTTGCAACAATCTGTCCTGCATGGGCAGGGTCTGTTAGAAATTCGGTATAACCGGTCATTGCAGTGTTGAAAACCACGTCGCCGGCTACTGATTTGTCATATCCAAATGACTTTCCTTCGAAAACAGTGCCATCTTCGAGCACCAGTTTTATTGTTTT
>CAZWOA010000172.1:1500-3862 GCA_964635545.1 uncultured Marinilabiliaceae bacterium | reverse complement strand
CAGAAAGAGTTGGCGATAGTATAATCAATATCACCAATGGTATCATCATGCTTAGTAACAACTACCACACCTTCCATACTTGAAGTACAGTTAGTTAGGATATTTACAGCAATTATTCTATAAGTTCCTTCGGTAAACAGTCCAAATGAATCGATAGCATTACCAGTACCTTCAAGGTTCCAGTTTTCGTCCTCATCGAACATGTTACCACCAAGAATCTTCTGAACTATGTATTTAACACCAAGTTCACTTCCGGACAGACCGATATTAGCACCAACATCACCATCGCAATAGTTACCAGAACCAACGAGTTGGAACGATTCAGGCAACGGATTAACATTAAGAGTGAAGTAAGGAGCCATTTCATTGGTACATCCTGTCGTTTCATCTACACCTACAATCATGTATTCGCCAGGTATGCGAAGCAGGTAGCTAAAATTGAGTACACCACCAGTGCCTGCCAGAGTCTCTAAAACAACACCTTTTGAGCGATGGATTAAATCATAGGATACACCAACATCTGAATTGGAAAGTGAAATAGTAACACCAGGATCGCCATTACAGATTTCTCCATCACCGATAACATCGTAAATATTAACGGCTCCGGGAAGATTTACATAAACAGTATTATCAAGCTTAACTTCGCACGAACCATTGCTTGCAAAAACATGGTATGTATGACCGTTATCCTTAATATTTCCGAAGAAGTTTTGGGTATCATCAGCAGTGGCAACGAACACCTTACCACCTACGGCAATAAGAACACCTAAATCATTTTCACGATATAGAGAGTAGGTAACACCTACCTCAGCGTCACGCACAAATATATCAACATATCCACAAGTAGCACTTGGATCGGGATTAATATCCTCAACCACAAGATCGGTACGTGGAGCAGCCACATGAGTTAGAGTGAATAACCCAAATGTATTCTCACAACCTGTAACAGTATTAATAGCATAGACGCTATAAGTACCCTCATCGAATACATTGTTGAAAGTAATAAGACCGCCAGTACCGGCAATAGGTCCATCTACAACAACGCCCGACTCATTATGAATTAGAGTATATGTTATATCTTTTGCTGATCCAAGCAGACGAACAGTGGTAACATCACCTGCACAGATAGTTTTATCAGCCTCGAAACTAAATTCGGCCGGCAGTGCATCAACAAAAACGGTAACAGAGTTAAGCATGTATTGAGCACAAGTAACATCTGGGATGGATGCCTCTACAGTGTAAACACCAGGAGCCGTGAATTGACCGGCAAAGGTAAACGGTATAGTTTCAGAGCCAGGCAGACCAACATGTGTAACAGAAGGACTAAGCGGGGCACCATTAAGCAGAAGAGTGTAAATATATCCTTCCTGCTGACCGTCGAGAGTAAACTCAACACCTGCACCATCGGCACAGAAATGACCACCGTTAGAAGCTGATAAGGTATAACCTGTAGGAGCATCGTAACGAGTAACGCGAACAGAACCTGTCATAGGATATAGACAGCCTGTACCTGAAGTTATCAGAACAGTATAGTCACCTTCGGCAGTTTGCAAGCCAAATGTTACAGCATTACCATCACCCACAACAGAGTTATCGTTATCAACACCATTGAGGTATAGAGAGTAAGTTACACCAACCTCGGAACCTGCCAGACCAATTTCAACACCCGGAGCGCCAACGCAATAATTACCATTGGCAGGATTGGAAATGATAGCAAACTCCTGAACAGTCTCACCATCTATAGTATAAGTACCATCCATCAATTGAGTACAACCTGTTGTGATATTGGTTGCTTCGATAGTATATACACCTATAATATTTTGTGGTCCGAAGTTTATGGCAGCTCCAGTGCCATCTATAACAACACCTAGGTTATTACCATTAAGTAAAAGTGCATATCGAACGCCAGCCTCTGAATTCTCAAGAGTTAAGTCGTCAACATTAGCACAACCGGTGAATGTTGCATTATAAGGACTCAACTTATAAACCAATGGCAGAGCATTTTCAGTAATAATAGCACTGTTAGCCATTTCTACCTTAACATCAGGCACTTCAGCATAGAATCCATACACAATATATTCTGATGGATTTTCACCATTATGTATCTTAATGTTATTCCACTCAACATCAACAGTACCATCATACTCGATATCGGCACCAACTACATCTCCCGTAGCTTTATGAACAAGACGATAAGTAATTGGAGCCTGAGGATTAACAACTTGTATGGTAACCCCATTTGCATCGGCACAATAAGAGCCATTCTCTGGAACAACCTGAAGAGGTGTAATGCCATCGAGAACTCTTACAGTAACAGTTGCAACAGAATAACAGTTAAATGCATTATAAACATATACAGTTA
>CAZWOA010000172.1:0-1400 GCA_964635545.1 uncultured Marinilabiliaceae bacterium | reverse complement strand
TTGAAAGTATATTCAAGAGTATTATCAGTAGAAGCTTGTACCGGAGTAGCATAATCTTGAACGTAGAACTCATAGAAGTCACCACCAGTAGCAGTAAATATAATTGTTTCGTTATCACAAATAATATTATCGGCATCATCAGATGTGATTGTACCCATAGGAAGTGGGTTAACTTCAAGCACAAGATCATCTGACAATTTCTCACAACCATTAGCATCGGTTACAAGCACTGTAAACACATGAGTACCAACAGCTAATCCTAAATATTGATACTTATCGTTAGCGCCATTTTGTACTGATGCACCATCAAGGAAGAATTCATAGTTAACACCACCTGTACCGGTAATGGTAACAAATTCGCCAAGACAAGAGCTATTGCCATGTGATGAAGAGATACCTGGATTAACAACACTTACGGTAACAGTGATAACATCGCTAAATCCTTCGCAACCATTGGCATCAACACCACGCACCTGCAAAGTATAGTCGGTAGCCGACAAATAATTGAAGGTAGCATCAGCATCAAGCGCGCGAGCTACAACACCATTAACGATAAACTCATACTGCATACCTGCATTAGCCGATGAGGCAGTGAAAGTTATATCATCAAAGACACAAGCAACCAAAGGATCTTTAGAGGCAGTAACATTAATAACAGGAAGTGGCAGAATTTGAGCAACCCAATCGGCAGACTCAGCCTCACAACCATCATTATTAGAAACTATAACATTTACAATATCACCATCTTCAATAGTTGAAGAAGTATAAGTATTTTTCAGTGAACGAGCTTGAACTTCAATACCGTTAACCAGGAAGGTATAATACACTCCACCAGCACCTTCAAAAGTAAGTGCAGTACCATAACATACCGGTAATGCCGGAGTTACAGAGAGCGACGGAACCGGAAGTGCAAGTACCTTAACAGTAATAGTATTAGAAGTATCAAAACATCCATAAGCATCGGTAGCAACAACATATACTTCATAATTATCAGCTGTTAAGCCAATAAACAGATGAGAAGCATCTGCAGAAGGACCATAGGTGGTAGTAACCCCAGATGTTACATTAGTTACAAAGAACTCATAACTAACACCACCGGTTGCTGTGAAATTAACAGGTTGCCCGATACATACAGTATTATCAGCATCATTAGAAACCAAAGTAGCAACAGGAGTATGCACAACCACAGTAATTTCATTGGAAATGCTGGTACAACCATTGGCTGAGCGACCTATAACAGTAACACGATCACCATCAACCAGTGAATTTACAGTATAAGTATTATCAGCATCGAAATCACGAACCATAATACCATTTACATAGAACTGATATTGCAATCCACCGGCAGCAGTAAATGTTACAGATGAACCAACACAGAAACTATCATCTGCCTGATCGCT
>CAZWOA010000171.1:0-3870 GCA_964635545.1 uncultured Marinilabiliaceae bacterium | reverse complement strand
TGACTATAACACCATTCTCGAGTCTTTTACCAATAAATTTGGGAAGGAAAATATTATCTATGAAGCCGGTGTCACCTACAAGCAAGGCGGACTGTGGCACGAAGAAAATGCGCCTGAAATTGAAAAAGCGGTTGCTGCGGCAGCTAATGCGGACATTATCGTAGCCTGTATCGGCGAAAATTCCTATTGCGAAACTCCCGGCAACTTGACCGATCTTACACTTTCGCAAAATCAGCTTGACTTAGTAAAGGCACTTGCCAAAACCGGTAAACCCATCATCCTGATACTGAATGAAGGTCGTCCGCGCCTGATTGCCGATATCGAACCACTTGCCAAAGCCGTTGTAAATATTATGCTTCCGGGTAACTACGGTGGCGACGCATTGGCAAATCTGATAGCCGGCGATGCAAACTTTAGCGGAAAACTTCCTTTCACCTATCCTAAAGAGATCAACTCGCTGATTACCTACGACTACAAACCCAGCGAGCATATAGGCAAGCAGATGGAAGGCGCGTATAATTACGATTCGCAAGTATCCGTGCAATGGGCGTTTGGTTATGGATTGAGTTATACCACTTTTGAATATAGCAATCTGAAGGTAAATAAATCCGATTTTTCAGCCAACGATGAACTTACTTTTACTGTCGATGTGAAGAATACCGGAAATCGTGTTGGCAAGGAGAGCGTATTGCTGTTCAGCAGCGATTTAGTGGCTTCGCTCACGCCCGACGTTCGTCGTCTGCGCGCTTTCGAAAAAGTGGAATTGAAACCCAACGAAACAAAAACCGTTACGCTAAAACTGAAAGGCTCCGACCTTGCATTCGTGGGCTATGACGGAAAATGGATACTCGAAAAAGGCGATTTCCGCATTCAAACAGGCAATCAAACGGTGAATATCGTTTGTACGGATACGAAAAAATGGGAAACTCCGAATAAATGATAAAAACAGAAGAGAAGGTTAATCAGTTATCATTCACTATTCTAATCAGTAAAAAAGTGCAATACCTCTGTGGGGGTATTGCACTTTTGGGTATGTCGGGTATGGGTTTAAGCTCACAAGATGAGGGGTATGCATCTGTGCGATGATAATCACTTCTTTTATTACTAATCTTTCTTTAAATCAATTTCTTCGAGATAATTCATAAACTCGCTACCAAATGCATTATCTGCCCCAACGGACTTATTAAACAGTTTGATAAACTCAATAGGCGAAGTAAATGTGTTAATCATCTCTCTTTCGTAGCCTGCATTCTTAATTAATGTAGATAGATAATAGGCATTGGGGTGTCCGCCGAACTGTATAAAGCTGCCAAGACTTGAATTATATTTTTATTGTTTTTAGAACTTTCATAGGATACTTAATATTAATTAGAAATAATACATAACAGTACAAAATCTCTGGAATCCTTAACTAAACGACATTGTTTTGTGTCAAAGATAATAATTTATGATTATGTTCAAATGTTTTTACGATTGTTTTTATGTTCTATATCAATAAAGAATTAAAACACTTCAATCACTCAACAGGTTCTGGATAGCTTCCTCTTTAGGGTACAGAGGGGTGATACGCAATGAAAATATCTTGCAATAAACACTTAACAATCAATTGCTCATTACTAATCTAATAACTATTGCTACTCTCCGCAGGTCGCAATGAATTCAATTCTTACACTTTCGCAAAATCAGCTTGACTTAGTAAAAGCACTTGCCCAAACCGGTAAACCCATCTTAACGTTGCTCCGTTATTTTTTGTTTGTGCCTTTTGAATTAATAGTTATTCACATTTAGTGTTAATATCTGTTGTGGTGTTTTAATGATTGCGAGGGTGATTTTTCATCAAAAGTTAAAATCATCGAATTGGGTAGGGCGGTTTTTTGCTACATAATGGGTGACTATTTGTTTTATCGTGTAACACACGGTTGCCCGTTAATAACTTCGTTATATTTTTACACTGTCGGTTTTAGTTAAATGATGTATTTGATATTAAAATTTGTTTTTTGAAAGCCGATTCGATTAGTTAAAAATAGTGAACGAAACAAACGTTGTGATTTTATGAGTTTTTTTAGAAGTGTTTTAGGAGTTGTTTTAGGAGTTTTCTTTTTAGCTTCTGTTTCTTGTCAAGATCAAAAGCAGGCATGGAAGGATGGAGACGGTATGATTAAATCGATTGTAATACCCGAATTTGATAATCAGGAGTTTATGATTACAAACTACGGAGCATCGCAAACTGCCGACTCTAAGACTAATCAAACTGCCATAAATAGTGCTATTGATGCAGCCAATGAGGTGGGTGGCGGTAGAGTTATTATCCCGGCAGGAGAGTGGCTCACAGGTCCTATTACCCTAAAAAGTAATGTCAATCTTGTTGTATCCAAAGATGCCGTACTGAAGTTTTCTACCAATTATGAAGATTACCTGCCTGTGGTGCTTACCCGCTGGGAAGGTATCGACTGCTATAATCTTCGCCCGCTGATTTATGCTTATGGCGAACAAAATGTGGCCATTACCGGTGACGGTATTATCGACGGACAAGGCTCTAACGATATTTGGTGGTATATGAAAGGACGTAAGCAGTATGGCTGGGAAGAGGGTAAGCTATCTCAAGAGAAGGGCGGACGTGCCAAACTATTGGATTACGACCAGCGTCAGGTGCCTGTGGAGGAGCGTATCATGACTCTTGAGGATGCACTACGTCCGCAGTTAATCAATATTTATAAGTGTAAGAATGTGCTTATCGAAGGTGTGGAACTTCGCAACTCTCCTTTCTGGGTTATTCACCCTTTGATGGTTGAAAACCTGATTGTACGTGGTGTTACTATCGATAGCCACGGACCAAACTCGGATGGATGCGACCCTGAGTCGAGCAAGAATGTACTTATAGAAGATTGCTTTTTCGATACCGGTGATGACTGTATTGCCATCAAGAGTGGACGTAACTTCGACGGACGCCGTTGGAATATGCCAAGTGAAAATGTATATGTGCGCAACTGTCGCATGAAAAACGGTCATGGTGGTGTTGTTATCGGAAGTGAAATATCGGGTGGCTTCCGCAATCTGTGGGTTGAAAACTGTGTGATGGACAGTCCCGATTTAGAGCGTGTTATCCGCATTAAAACCAGTAATTGCCGTGGTGGCGTTATTGAGAATATCTATGTTAGAAATGTTGAGGTTGGAGTTTGTGAGGAGGCTGTATTGAAGATAAATCTTCTTTATGAGCCAAAAGAGAAATGTCTTCGTGAATTTCCGCCCACAGTGCGTAATGTCTATCTCGAGAATGTAAACAGCCAGAAGAGTGAGTATGGTGTATTCATCGATGGACTTAAAGAGAGCATTAATATAAGTAACATTCAGGTTATAAACAGTAACTTTAATGGAGTTGAAAAAGGTAATATAATCTCTCAGGCAGAGAAGGTTAAGCTTACCAACCTGAAAGTGAATGGAGTAAAAGTTAAGTGAAAATTAGAATAGAAATTAAGTTGAAAATTAAATGCAAGTGTTTATGAAAAGAAAGCTATTGGGTACAATTTTCATGTTTCTTGTAACTTGCTTTGCCTTTGGGCAGTCGGTTCAAGTTTCGGGAGTTGTGTATGATGACTCGGGAGCTACGCTTCCTGGAGCCAATGTGCTAGTAAAAGGAACCACTACAGGTACCATTACTGATATGGATGGTCAGTTTTCGTTGATGGTAGAGAGTCCGTCGTCTAAAGTTCTGAGAATAAGTTTTATAGGAATGGAAGATCAGGAATTTCCCCTCAAAGATAAAGTTACCGGACTTCAAATTCATCTTAAAGAGAGCTCACTATTAATGGATGAGGTGGTTGCTGTGGGTTATGGTGTGCAACGCAAGCGTGACGTTACCGGTTCGGTAGC
>CAZWOA010000170.1:0-3888 GCA_964635545.1 uncultured Marinilabiliaceae bacterium | reverse complement strand
AAAAGAAAATATTTCTTGGCGGAGCAGCATTGCTTTTCGCCGCAGTTACAGTGTTTAATATGAACATGCTACAAACAAATAAGGCAGGAGATGTGTCTCTTGAGGCAATTATGATTATGCAACAGGCAGAGGCTGAAAGCAATAATCCAGAATGTCATATAGACTTTTTTAGGCAATGTTCAGGAAAGGGTGGCAAATACTGTAACCTTAACGGAACGACCTGTAAGTAATATATTTCTAAATTATAGCATCCATATGCTTTAAAAAGTATGTGGATGCTATACATACCAAAACGCATATTTAAGTTAACATTATGAGAAGAATAAACATATTAATTGCCATTTCAGTCATACTATGGTCGTGCTCAAACACCAAGGATCAAAATGCCAATACTCATCAATTAATAAAAGATAGTAATACAGAATTTTACGTTGGACCCACGCTTTATCCGAGTTGTAAATCAGTGCATCATTTTCACCACAACGGACAGGAATTATTAGCCTATGTTAATAGAGGAATTGATATATTGTTTTTTTCAATAACTGAACAAAAGCTGATTCACGAAATAAACTATGATCAAAATGGGCCTAATAAAGTATCTAGTATTAGAGGATTGTATGTGCATAACATGGACTCAATATTATTGCTTACATCTGATCCAAACATCTTAATTTTATCTGATTCCACGGGGAATATCTTAAAAAGAATAAAAGTCCCTCTACTAAAAAATAAAGATTGTATATCAATGTATGTTTCCAATGTTCAACAAGTCAACAATCCTGTAGTTGAAATAGACTTTAAGCTCTACTTTTCTACTTTCACTAATAATAGCCCGGTTCTTAATGAGTCTCTTAACACCTCAATGGGGATTAGCTATAGTTTTGTAAAAGACACTGTTGATATTATTGATATATTTTATCCTAATTCTATTGATTTCAGCCATGACGGGAGTTGGGTGTATTCAAGAGAATATGCCAACAAGAAATGGATTTATTCATTTATATACTCGAATAAAATAATGGAAATTAACGAAAATGGGAATATTCGGTTCTATCCATCCAAAAGTAAATTTGCGGGTAGAAAACAGTCTTTTAAAGGTGTAAAAACCAATAACCATTTTAAAGAAATTTTAAAACCTAGGTACTCTAGCATTATTTATGATAAATGGAGAGACGTATTCTATAGAATATTTTTAACAGAAATTGATTTTAAACGGAATTTTAGCGACGAGGACTATTTTGATCTTATTGAAAATCCGCCGGCATTTTCGGTATTGATCTTGTCCAAGAATCTTGATGTGATAGGCGAGACACTAATGCCAGAAAGATATTACAATCCGGAAATGTGTTTTATTGATAAAAGTGGTATTCATTTTGCCCTGCACCCCAATCACCCGGAGTTTGACCCGGATTACCTTAAGTTTACAAACTTTATTATTAAACCTATATCGAAAAATCAATGAAGCAGATAATATCAATCCTTTTTGTTTTAGCTATCACCTGCCATTCATGTTCCCGACCCTCTCAGTCAGAAAAGGACTTACGTCTATGCATAAATAAAACTATGCAATTAAGGATGTTTGAAACAGTGCAACAGTCAAATTTATTATTACCCTATGAAGAGTTTCGTCAACTTTATAGCAATTTATCGATAGTTTATCTTCAAGACGGTTGTAGTCCTTGCTATCCAGAGTATATTAAGTGGCAAAAGAAATTAGAATCAATAGACGTACCAGATAATTATTCCGTGCTTTTTATAATTAATGGCGTTAGATATGAAGATTTTATGACCGAAGTGTTAAACATTGATTATGTTGAGGATCGCTATTATACCATCATGGATCCGGAAGGGAAATACCTTGAAGCTAATAAAGATATCCCCCGATGGATTATCGATGCTTCGGTACTAATTGATTCGGAAAATAAAATTAGGATGGTCGGAGCACCTTGGGCTAATACAGATATGACGGAGTTGTTTTATAAAACGGTGAGCAGTAACCAATGAACAATCAGTAGTTAACAGAGAAGAAATTTAGACTTTAGGATTAACTCTGAACTTGAAACTGAGATTATTTTGGGAAAAAGAAGAGGAAGCTACAAAGCTTCGCCGCACACGCTTCCTCTTCTGGCTCCCTCCAAAAGAAAGGAGGATTGAATGATGACGTAAAGGTAATCTTTTTAATGAAGAGAAGGGATAACATCCAACTCTTTAACACAAAGCCCCTGCAAGGCAGATAGGCATTGTGCAGAATTTTAATTTACAAGCTGTCAATTTGAACAGTTAATCTTTACATTTTATTAATAATTATCATGAAAAAGAAAATATTTCTTGGCGGAGCAGCATTGCTTTTCGCCGCAGTTACAGTGTTTAATATGAACATGCTACAAACAAATAAGGCAGGAGATGTGTCACTTGAGGCAATTGCCGTGATGGCACAAGCGCAAAGTGAGTCTGGAGGTAAAGGAACCTTGTACGGAAATAGTGCGGGAACACGATATTGCTGTTCTTCAGGAAGTAACAACTGTTCGGCAGCTCCGTGTGGGTTTTAGGAAGTCTGCATTAATAGAAGCCAAATATTTGGCTTCTACATTAACTTATATTACTTTAACTTAATACTATTTATTTTATGAAGAGTTTTAACCTGTTTATTGCTTTTGCTTTATTATTGAGCTGTAATCCAGCCCATAAAACTAATTCAATTGTTCAAGAAATAATTGTATCGTTTGATGAAGATAAAAAGATTTATTTGTCAGAAATTATGACTGACTGTGATATCATTCTTTTAGAAACCACAAAGGTCTCAACTTTAGGGGAGATTAATAAAATTGAGATTTATAAGAACAAGATTTATATATCAAGTAATAATCAAATTTTTGTGTTTTCCGATAATGGAAAGCATATATTAAACATAAACTCTGCTGGACGAGGTCCTGGTGAATATCTTGGCATAAAGGACTTTAATATTCATTCCGACATATTATATATATTGGATCGTGCAAGCCAAAATATTTTGCTATATGATCTCATCGGTAATCATTTGGAAACGCGAAATATAGGGATGTGGGCTCAAAATTTTCTATACTTAGATAATAATGAGATATTAATTTATAGCGGAGAGGAGGATAATGATTTTAATCAATGTAAATTATCTCTAATTTCTAAGACCGATGAAATAAAGGGGATAAGCCCAATTGACAAAAGAAAATCAAAATATTTGCATGTAAACGCCAGCCAAAACTTATATCAAAGTGACTCAATTGTATATGTGCACGAGGCGTTTTGTGACACTGTTTTTTCATTTAGCGATGGTCAGTTAAAGCCGCTATTTTTTTTCAATTATGGCGCGCATAAGGTTCCAGATTCTTTTTTTGATAAGCGACACGATAATATATTTTCATTTTTTCAGGATTTTAATAACACCCATTATGTAAATGGGATATACAATTTTCTCCATATCAATGATTACTACTATTTTAAAGTCTATAAGGATGGTGAAAATCATTTAATTGCATTTAATCCTAAAACTGAAACAGTAAACAGGTATAGTCAATTTATAAACGATTTCCTCTATTCCGATTTAAGTTTTTCAGTAGAGGATCTAAACCTAAGTACCAGCAATGGCTATCTATTAGCCTATATTAATTCAATGGAAATAACAGATAATAAAGGGCACATAAAAGATGATAGAATACTGGGCTTATTAAGCAGTTTAACTGAAGAAAGCAATCCTATCCTTTTGATTTATAAACAATGAGCAGTGAAAGAGTTCAAGTTCAAAGTTAGTAAACGGCTATTTTTAACTTCGAACTTGAAACATAGAACAAAATATTACAGGGAAAAGAAGAGGAAACTACAAAGCTTCGCCGCCCACGCTTCCTCTTCCGGCTC
>CAZWOA010000169.1:0-3904 GCA_964635545.1 uncultured Marinilabiliaceae bacterium | reverse complement strand
AAAAAACAGGTTCACGCAAAGAACGCAAAGATGTCGCAAAGAACGCAAAGAAATCCTTAACTATCCTAATGGTGAAAAATTTTCGTCTTCCTGTCAATACAGGACAAGTTCTGCAGGAAACAATATATCCAATTTACCTTAATACTTAGTGGCTGTTTGCCAATCATCAATCATTATAAGCTATATAAACACGGTTATTTGCTGATTCATTGCTGTTTGCATATAATTTATACTAATTTACATTAATCTATTATTAAGGATGAAATCGCGCCAAAATGTGAATAAATGTCAAATTGCGCAGTCGGAAAATCATTTTGCATACATTTTTTAACAATACAAGGTCATATTTTTGTTACGTGATGGTTCATGCTTGAAAAACGCATGATTTATCATTAAAAATAGATTTATCAATAATCTTATCTTAAATGTTATGAAAAAATTATTTACTTTTCTTTTTGTCGCAGTATTGGCTCTCTGTGGAATTGTACCGGCCAATGCTCAGTATTCTAAAAACTATTTGGTCAATGAAAATTTTGACGGATTGGTTGCCCTTCCTGCAACATTGACTGCCAAAGCTGCTGCTTCAGGTGGCAATTTAGGCTATATTGGCAGATCAGCAGGTATCACTGTTGCAAATGATTTTGTGAAATTCGATGGAGGTTCGGGTGGTGGTAACAGGGGTGCTGAACTTCAATTTGAATCTACAGGAGAAAGAGAAACAGTATATGTTGAATACGACTGGTCAATAGTAGGAGCCCAAGTAACAAGTAAAAACTCAATAGGAACTTATTTATTAGGCAGCAAGAGTACTACAGATCCGGCATATAATGACTTGATTCTTGCCATTTATGCAGTTGGTGAAACATCGACAACACTCCATATTCAGAATCTTGATGTTGAAGGTGAGCAGGTATGGACTCAAGGAGGAAGTTTGATACGATGTGGAGGAGATGTTGGCGAATCTGAAACCAGAAATGCTTCAACCCAAACAAATGTAGTGTACAGTCCTGGAAAATCATACCATATTTATGCCGAATTGAATTTTTCGACAAAAAAGGTAGTTTTATTAACTATAACTGATAAGGTAGATCCTACCAATACTGCCACATACGACAATCTGCCATTTGTATCTTCTGCTGTAACCGATCTTTACCGCATCGGAATAAACCAAAGTAGAGGTGGTGATTGCGGAAATGGATATACCGTTAATAACCTAAACACAACTTTGGATAATTTCCAGGTATATGAAATGATTATTTCCAAGGATAAAGAGGATGTTTTAGTGTCATATCAGGATTTCTATGGTAATGCTATTGCAAACGATCGAATAGTAGCGGATCAACCGGTAGGTATCAAATATGCACTAACCAATGAAGATAAAGCTTCTATTATCCGCAATAATAATTACTATGCTTACAGTGCTGCTGTTACAGGCATTGAGGAGATTGTAGTAACTAAGGGCGGAGATAACGAACTTATTGCAAAATTTAAAAATACACCTTTAACAGCAGGAACTTATGTGTGGAAAGGAAGTGCTACAAATATTTGGGATGAATTAGATGAAAACTTCTCCACCGATGGCACCAATCGCATAGGATATCAAAAGGAAAATGGTGTAGCATTTTCTGATGAAGCAGCTTCAAATAAGGATGTTAACCTAACTAAAAACACAAATTTAGGTGGAGGCAACCTAACTATTTCGGCAGAAGGCTATTCATTATCGGGTGCCGGTATTCTTTCAGGCACAGGATCGTTGATTGTATATAAATCAGCAACTATTAACTTGTATAATTCACTTAGCCAAGGCGTTGAATTAAATGGTGGCACTTTAGAGGTGAAACATGCCAATGCTGCTAAAAACTATGTAGTAAATGATGGCACAACTCTGAACATCAATTCTGGTTCATTCTCTACACCAATCACAGGTTTTGGAGGTACATTTACAATTATTCCAACATCTCAAATCACTCAAACTTCAACCATAACAGGTATCGACGTATTAAAATACAGCCTTGTAACCAAAGGAAATGTGGAAGCAAACCTTATGAACAGGATGCCTATATTCAACAATAATTATATAGGAGCCATCGAAGTATCAACAACTTTGGATGAACCTTCATATTTCGCAACATCAATTATCGACCAGTCTAACAGCAAATTGAAACTAGGCGAAAATGTAAGAATGATTTATGGTACTGCTCCTGCAAATACTAACGACGACGCAACAGCTACATCAATGACCATTGGTGAACTATCGGGTGCAGCATCATCAAGTTTGGCAGGTTCATATATACGTCGTATCAACTATAAAGTTGGATCGTTAAATACCAATGCCACTTTTGCCGGAGCCATCTCTCCTGCCAACGGTGCGGTATTGAGCATCTACAAAGTAGGTACCGGCAAATGGACTCTATCAGGACAAAGCCCTGAATATACCGGTAACTTATATGTAAACAGCGGAGAATTAATCGTTACCGGATCTTTGGCATCCGAAGAGAGCATGGGTAATCTTACTGTTGACGCAGGAGCCAAACTATCAGGAACAGGAGTTATCAGCGTAAACAATCCAGTAATTTTGGGTACTTTAGCTGGCAGTCTTACATTCGACTCTCCAAGTGTAACTATGGAAGAGGGTTCAACACTTGAGATTGTAATTAATGGTGAGAGTTCTAACAAAATCACCACTCGTGGCGAGTTCAAATATGGTGGAAAACTGGTAGTTACTGCTCAAAACGAACCTGCACAAGGGACTTATAAAATAATTGATGCTGCTGAATATACAGCTGCCGGAGAACATGGATTTAATGAAGTTCAACTGCCTTCGGATAAATGGTCGTTTAATTTTGCAACAGGTGAATTAGTAATAGGCGTAGCTTCTGGAATTAACACTCCTGATAGCAACAAAACCATTAAATCGGTTGAGTATTTCAACGTAGCAGGAGCCAAAGTAGAGCCAACCCAAAAAGGATTTGTAATTAAGGTTACAAAATATACCGATGGAAGCTCTTCTACATCTAAAGAATTCCAAAAACAATAATTTTGGATGTCAATATGTTTTAACAAAGTCCTTGCAGTAAAAAAAACTGCAAGGATTTTATCGTACAAGCAACATAACTTATATTAGAATGAGAAAATTACTACTCATATTTTCACTTCTCTTTTTACTTGTGCAATTTAACTTTGCACAACGAAAAATGGAAAACTTGGACAGGGGGCTGCTCGCCCAGAAGGTGGCTACAGGGGTATATGTGAATTGGCGGATAACAGGGCAGGAATGGTTTGGAACGTCGTATAACATCTATCGCGACGGAGTGAAATTGAATTCATCACCCATTACGGGAGCCTCAAATTATACTGATGCAACAGGAACAGCATCATCCAAATACACCGTGAGTTCTATTGATGTAAACGGTGTTGAAAGCGCACAATGCGCACCTGCGTCAGTGCAAACATTACCTTACAAAGAAATTGTACTGGTTAACCTTGGCGTTAGCGGTTATGAACCCAACGACGTTACAGTAGCCGATTTGGATGGAGACGGCGAGATGGAGATTTTGCTGAAACGTCTTTATCCTGATTGGAGCCCTACTGCACCCTACTACTCACGTATTGAAGCATATAAGCAAAATGGAACATTGATGTGGGCAATAAACGTAGGCCCCAACATCATTAGCGACGTAGAGAATAATGTGGCAGCCTTCGATTTTGATGGCGATGGCAAAGCCGAAGTATTTATGCGTACCTCCGAAGGAACTATCTTTGGTGATGGAACTATGATTGGAGATACCAATGGAGATGGAATAACTAACTACCGACCATATAGCTGGGCTGGAACCACCGGCGACTATCATTCCTGCTTTCATCACTGTTAATGCCAGCGATGCTTATACAATTCAAGGCAGCG
>CAZWOA010000168.1:0-3935 GCA_964635545.1 uncultured Marinilabiliaceae bacterium | reverse complement strand
TGGTTGCGGAATCTAGGCAATTAACAATTAATAATTTTCCTCAAGCACATAAACCTTTTGGGCTTCCACGTTGGCACGCCCTTCGCCATCAACCTGCTCGCTACGTTGCACAAAAACGTGCAATTTCCCTTTCTGTTTCCACAGTTCGGTGTCGTACGAAGGTTCCCACGACCCAACGCTGATAGCGGTTAAATCGCGCACCAGCCATTTTTGTTTTCTAATGTTACGGCACTCTGCCACCGACACTTTTGAGCCTCGCTCCTCATCGCGGAAAAGAACCATTATTTTGGCTTTTTTGCCCTTTCCTTGAACCAGTATCTGAGGGCGCGAAATGGGTATCCGCTTGGTGCCGCCACCGCTCAGTGAAAATGAAGTGGTGCGGAATCCCAAATCCATGTCATGCCACTCTTTACCATCGTTATACACAACATGATACTGAGGAACCGACGAACCTTCATTACGCCAATATGAAACGATATAAGGGTTATTATTATCATCGGTCGTTATCGAAGTTTGATTGATAAGCTCACTGTTTTGTGCGATTTTTAGTGCATACTCAGAATTACCTGCATTTATTGGCAACGAATATTTCTCGCCCCGGGAATTAAGCCATGTAACCCCGCCATCGTGGGAGCGGGCATAGCACATATCATGATTGGTGGCCACATCCCATGTTTCGCGCCACACCCACGACAGGTGTACCGTACCATTTTTATCGATACACGCCTGCCAATAGGCATTACGTTTACCCTCGCCATCAAGCAAATTATTCTGAATCTGATGCCATTTTTTGTTCTTCACATCATACCGGTTAAGCACAAGGTTACCGCCGCCCGAATGGCCGTCGCGATACATGAAAATCAAATCACCACCGGGCATGGCAAAAAACTCGGGATAGGTAACATTACCCTCGCTGATGCCCGTCATTCCCTCCATATCGCCAAGCTGCAACGAGCCGGCAGCAACCGAGCGTGCATACCTGAGCGGATGTCCGTGATGATCCCACGAAACATGCAGAAACCCATCTCCGTCAGTCATTATGCTGATGGAGTTATGGGCATCATTAACATTACCTTTATATTGGGTTCTGCTTATACTCCACTGGTTATCAGACAAATTACGTTTACCGAGAACCAGAAACCCATCATTATCGTAATAGGCCACAAACTGGGTATCAGCATGAGTTACCAGCGAATTTTTACGGAAGATGGTAGTATTCACCGAGTTATTAGCCCATCCGTCGCCAACCTCAACCATTTTTTGAGAGTTGGCACTACCGATGGCAAAAATAAAAACCAGAACAAATAAATATCTTGTCATAATGAATTAACAATTAACAATTAACAATTAGCAATTAGCAATAAGCAATTAACACCACTCTCGCCCCTTTTATTGCCTCTTTGACTATTCAACTATTCATCCCTTTAACTCTCACTCCCCTCTCGAAACTCTCGCCACTCTCGCCCCTTTTATGGTCTATTCAACTATTTAACTATTCACCCCCTCAACCTCCAACTCTCCATTGCTAATTGCCCCTCTCGCCCCTTAATTTCTAACAGCATGATCCTTAGAGAACGACTCGCCTTTCCATGCTTTTTTAGTAGTCCAATCTTCTGCCTTTGATGTCCAGAAAGAGTGATCGGCAGGAAGTCCCAACGGCAGGAACACCTCCGAAGTGAGATACATACTGCCATTATTGGTGTACCAGTCGGCAAGGTCGGGTTGATGGCCTGCAAAGCCCAACTGAAGGAATCCCTTACTGTTGAAATTACCCTCAACCGAGAACATCCGCTTCATGGTGGCAGTAAGTGCACTCCTCACCTGCCCTTCCGAGAGCTGCTGGGGCAACATTCCGCGCCATGCAAGCATCGACAGTGGCTGGAATACGCCCAAACGATAGGTCATAGAGCGGCCAAAAAGCGGGAAAGTGCCTTCGGGCGATATAAAACGCTCGAGGATGATACCAAAGCGTTGCATCCTACTCTTTGCAGTCTCAAGATCCTTCTGCACAGAGTCGGGTCTTCTATCGGTAAGTCCTATTTTTCTATCAACAAGTACCTGAAGCACTTGCACATACATAGGCTGAATAACATAACTGTTGTAATAATCGAACGAGAAATTCTCACCATCGGAGTACCAGCCATCGCCCACATACCACTCATCTATTTTACGTATTGCAGAGTGTATGCGGTATAGGTCATACTGCGCACCGGCTTCCATAAGGAAAGTCTCGACCATTGCCGAAAACAACAACCAGTTGGTATATGGAGGATTTATGCGCCTCAACTGTTGAAACTCCTTGATATAGCGCTCTTTAGTGATATCATCGAGAGGTTCCCACAACTGCTTGGGCGCGCGCAGAAAGCTGCTTGCTATATAGGCAGCATCCACAAGGGGCTGGCCTTCGTTGCGCCATAGCAGATAATCGGGACTTTCAGGATCAACAGCCTGGGCATAGCTCTTCAGCGCCCATTCGCGAAGCTGCTTACGCTGTTTTCCTTCGGCAGTATCATCATCAGGAAGGCTTATCCAGGGCGCAATGCCCGACATCAACCTTCCGAAGCACTCCATGTAGGTTACATCTTTATTACGCCCATCCCATGTGGGACTCACCTCCACAAGCATATTTTTCTTCAACTCGCCATTACTCATATTCATCAGTACGGGAGCTGCAATTTTATAGGCCAGGTCGGTCCACTCCTTACGATCGTTGGGCTCAGTTTTGGCAACACTCTTTTTAGCACTTGCCACAACCGACACACAGAGCAACGATGCAACTATAATCAATATTTTATTCATGATTAATCAATTTAAATACTTAACCATTTCGGATGCAGCAAGCAGAAAAGCACCAACGCCAAAGTCGGCAGTTGTTTTTGCATCAATCTTATGCTGATCGGCACGCTCGCCAATGGGCTGCACATAACCAATGCGGCCATCCTCCTGCAACGCAATGTGAGTTAGATAGTTCCAAGCCTTATCTATAACGGGTTTATACTCATCCTTATCTAAAAATCCGTTATTCACACCCCATAGATATCCATATAGGAAAAATGCCGTTCCGCTGGTTTCATAGCCCGGCACATAGCTAGCATCGAGAAGGCTGCGCTGCCAGAATCCCTCCTGCTCCTGACATGCCATAAGTGCCTTAGCCATAGCCTCATAAATACGCACATACTCATCTCGATGAGTATTATCAACAGGCAAATCACTTAGCACCTTGGCGAAACCGGCAAACACCCAACCGTTGCCACGCGCCCAGAAATCCTTCTTGCCATTGGGAGTAGTATGTTTTGGAAAAATATATTTGGCATCGCGATAGAACAGCGCACTCTCCTCATCGTACATCAACTCCTTAGCAAAACTGAAATACTCATACAACTTATCGAGGTAAAGCTCATTACCTGTAATCATATGCAGTTTGGTCATCACCGGCATTACCATATACAATCCGTCGGCCCACCACCAATAGTCATTTTGCGGGGTACCCATCTGATACTCCATCACCTCACGGGCGCGGGCTATTTTAAGCCCATCTTTTTCGGCATCAAGATTATAAAGATCGGCATACACCTGAAAACAGATCTGATAATCGCCAAAAAGCACATACTCATCAGTCTCACCATACGAATATTTCCAGTTTGGGCGGTCGTCCGACTTTGCACCTTTCCATTCATTATGGGCGGCCCATGCTTCGGAAAAAGCCTTATAATCCTCATTTCCCGTCACTTCGTAGGCTGCCATATTACCGGTATGATAGGCTGCACGATGCCAGAAAGCATCACCATGATTAGGGTTATTGGACTGCCAATAGCTGTTAACCTTCTCAATTAGAGCCATCACATCGGCGGCCTTTTCGCTACTCTTATGCTGCGTACATCCGGAAATACTCACTGCCATAACAATAGAAATTAATACTAAAATTGAAAAATTAT
>CAZWOA010000167.1:0-4084 GCA_964635545.1 uncultured Marinilabiliaceae bacterium | reverse complement strand
TACGATAAAAATTGGTCTTAATAATAATTACGTTTCGTATGACATGCGAAACTTAAATTAATTATCTGGAAAACAACTCTTTAAGTATTCCAATTGATATAAACATCTTTTTGCTGTCAGCTAGGGGAATGAAATCGAATTTTTCATAAAATGCTTCAGCAAATTCATCTATTGGGTCAACAACAACTGCGAAGGATCCAATTTCATGCGAAATTTTAAAACTCTTTTTAAGAGCATCAATTAGCAATATTCTACCAATTCCTTTATTCTGATGTTTCTTATCAACTGCCAATCGACCAAGTAAAGTTGCTGGAATGGACTTATATGATTTTAGGAATTTTTTTTGAATGTGATATGGGAAATGCTCTAACGGGATACTGCTGCTGGAGAGTGTGTAATATCCCTGAATTGCAGTTTCATTAACGGCGAGAACAAAACAAGCAGGCAACTTTCTTTTTACATCCTGATTAGCTTGTGTTTTCAAAAGGCCACCCAATCTCTTGGGCAGCCTTTTATTCAAATCATTACAATAATTTTTACTTGCCAAACAATTTGTCGGTTTTGGTTATATCATCAATAGGGATAATAGTAAAGCCGTAACTGATTTTAGTGTTTGCAGGCACAATGCGATAAGGCTCTTCGGGCCATTGCCCCCAGCTGTTGTTGCCACCCACGCCCTGCATCTTATGGTCGATAAACAAATCTGTTCTATCGGATGCAGTATAGGCGTTGATATGTTTCTTCTCTGGGGCTGTGAGGCGTGCTGCATCGTTATTCCAATAGAGGCTGTTGTCGATGCTCTCGAGCAGTACATTAGATGTATTGAACTCAAAAGTGCCTTCATTGGAAGCTATCAGTAGTCCTTTGCCGGTATTGTTGCTCAGTGCAATCCACTTGGTATCGGTATGGTGACCACTCTCTTGCGCAAACACGTATTTCTCGTTCATCTCACCCACGTTTTCTGTGTAGCGATCTACAAATGTGGATGTTTTCCTGTCGCTGTAGTTCGACCACGGTCCGCGTCCGTAATAGGTGGCAGTGGCAAATTGAGCCGGAAGTTGCATGCGCATTCCCACTCTGAATAGAAGTGGAAGCTCATTTTGAGTGGCATCAAACTGGTTATCAACACTTATGCGTCCATTACTGTAGATGGTGTATTTTACACTCCATGAGGCATTTGCTTCGGCATAATTATAACCAAACGATACCAAAAGGCGGCCATTGGCATTATCCATTTTAAAGTCTTCAGCCTTTGGAGTGGCATAACTGGCTGTTTTCCAGGCTTCAAGTTTCTCTGGCATTCTGGCTCCATAGTCATTGTCGAGGGGTGCACGCCAGAAGAATGGGCGCAGTCCGTAACCATCTTTCACATATTCGGTACCTTTATAGATGTAAGATGAAATTATACCTGTAGCCTTATCAATAATTGTACTGAAATCTTTACCTGTAATGGTGAGTTTTCCGGCTGAATCATCGGTCTTGAGGTCTCCTTTGGAGCTAACTTGCTTTATTGCTTGCGGTTCATTTACCACAAACTGATCGCGTCCTACAATCCAACCAGCCGGTATATAGCGGGTGTCAGCCTTCTGCTTGGCGTAAAAGCTGATTGTAGCATGGTTTCCTTTACTGAAATAACCGCTAATGCCGGGAATAGTAACCGTAGATGTGGTTTGTGGCTTTGCATTAACAGTAAACGCTCCTTTTTTAAGGGTTTTGCCATTCGATTTTACCTCATAATCAAAGCTATACTGCGACAGGTCGATAAAGAAATTTTCGTTATATACATTCACCGAACCGGTTGTCGCATTGAAATCCTTAAACCATATATTCTGATAAACTTTGCGCATCTCCTCGGTGTGTGGTTTTGTGGTCCGGTCGGGAAATATTAATCCGTTAATACAGAAATCGCCTGCCGACGGTGTGCCTTTCTCTCCATAATCACCACCAAATGTCCATATTTTATTACCGTTACCATCGATTTCTGCCAATCCTTGGTCAACCCAGTCCCATATACAGCCACCTTGCAACAGCGGGTATTTTCTTATCAAATCCCAGTATTCGGTGAAGTTGCCAAGGCTGTTGCCCATTGCGTGTGCATATTCGCACTGTATAAGCGGACGATCGGCATCGGGGCGTTTGGCATAAGCTTCGGTTGCTGCAGGTGTATGATACATAGGACAGAATATGTCGGTATTCCACTCAAGTCCTGCACGCTCATACTGCACGGGGCGCGATGTATCGCGACTTTTAATCCATTTGTAGGTCTCATACATATTAAACCCGTTGCCCGACTCATTTCCAAGCGACCAGGTTATGATACATGGATGATTCTTGTCGCGCTCCACCATTCCCATGGTGCGGTTAAGGTGATCTTCAAGAAATAGGGGATTGTTACCCAGCGTGCCACCTTTACTAAGGTTATAGCCCATTCCGTGAGCCTCAATATTGGCCTCGTTAATCACGTAAATTCCATACTCATCGGCAAGGCGGTAGAATAATTCCGGCTGCGGATAGTGGCTCGTACGTGCAGTATTTACATTATATTTTCTGAAAAGTTCAAAATCTTTACGCATAAGTTCTTCGGTAACATAGTGACCCGTAAACTCATTGTGTTCATGTATATTAACTCCCTTGACAAGTACCGGTTGGCCATTCACCAGAAACTGCTTATTCTTCACCTCTGTGGTTCTGAATCCTATTTTTATTGATGTTGCCTCAACGGTCTCACCTCCTTTTTTAATCTCCAGAAGAAGTGTATATAAGTTAGGCTCCTCGGCCGACCATCTCTTAACATTCGGAAGTTTTGCTTCAAAAGTATTGGATGATATTCCTGAATTAACAGGTTTACTATCTTTCAGAACCATATTGCCACCATTGTCAATAACCTGATACTCAGCAGTGTATCCTGGTGCGTCAGTGCTGGTTTTAACATCAAGGTTGAGTATTCCATTGGTGTAACTTTCATCAAGCAGCGGACGTGCAAAGAAGTCGGTGATATGAGCTTTGGGGCGTGCATAAACGTAAACATCACGCTCAAAACCGCTCAATCGCCAAAAATCCTGACATTCAAGGTATGTTGCATCACTCCAGCGGTGAATCTGTACGGCGAGAGTGTTTTTGCCATATTTTACTTCGGATGTGATATCGAAACGGGCAGGCAACTTACTGTCCTTGGTCATTCCTAAGAATTTGCCGTTGAGATAGATATATGCAACTCCTTTTATACCGTCGAAATTAAGAATTATATCTTCTCCTTTCCACGATTGTGGAATATCGAACTGTTTGTGATAAGTACCGGTAGGGTTAAACTCCTCGGGCACCAATGGAGGGTTTGGTCGATCCCAAAAAGGAGCATGCCCTGGGGAAGTAAATTCGTAAGTCGTATTAACATAAATGGGTGTTCCAAACCCTTGTACCTCCCAGTTTCCCGGCACTTTAATATCGGCCCATGATGAGGCATCAAAGTTTTCGGCATAGAAGTCATCCATTGGTCGTTCGTAAAACTTCTCAACATAGTTGAATTTCCATGTTCCATTGAGCATCAGCACCTTGCTTCCTTTCGAACTATATGATGCTTTAAGAGCCTCATCGGGTGTGGTAAACGAGAAAAAGCTTGCACGAGGCTCCATCTTATTGATGTGCACAAGTTTGGGGTTTGTTATTTCGGCATATCGGTTTTGCTGAAGCTGCGAAAACGAATTGGTACCCAATAAAAATAACGTCCCCATCAGGATTGAAAATTTATTCATAGTGAAAAATCGAAGTTTGTAATTAATTATCCTCTAAGATATTTAAAAACTTCTAAATAGTAAAGCATGTAGTACATAATATGGAGTAGAGGGTGGAAAGCCAAAGCCACTGGGCGGAGACTGAATAGTAAAAGAGTTTAAAAGTTTAAGAGT
Source organism: uncultured Marinilabiliaceae bacterium (assembly GCA_964635545.1). GTDB lineage: Bacteria > Bacteroidota > Bacteroidia > Bacteroidales > Marinilabiliaceae > JAGPIS01. The sequence continues at coordinate 182 of CAZWOA010000167.1, read as the reverse complement.
TAAATAGCTCAAGAGAGTAGCGAAAGTGGCGAAAGTCGAGGGTAGATGGTGGAAGGTGGAAGGTGGGAGATAGAGATTAAAAAGGTAGGATATAACCAATACGTCAAAGTATAAAAGCCGCGGAGTGTCGATAAAATGGTAGTACTATAGGGAAACACGCAGGCGTCGATAAACCCGGCGTC
>CAZWOA010000166.1:0-4103 GCA_964635545.1 uncultured Marinilabiliaceae bacterium | reverse complement strand
ATACTATCTTTACTACATCTGTCTTTCTAATGAAAATCGTTTAGGACAGTATTGAAAATCAATTTACTTTTAAGACGAAACCATTAGAGATTTAATTTTTAAAGGATACACAATTGTCTTTCGGCTAACAGAAAAATGTGTCGAGATTTTTGGTTTTGTGAAACACCAAAAAGATCCAATGGACTAGAGACTAGAAAGAATTAGATACATCCTATAATAACTACCCCCTCCTTTTGCCCAACGGGCATGAAATGAGACCGCTGTTGAACTAAACCGGCCACACTCACCAGTCGAACAAACGAATGATGAACCACGAATGACGAACCACACCCTTCATTAAAGCCTCCAGCCAACACGTACATGTATGCCAACGGTAAAAGGATGACTCCACTGTAAGAGTTTTTTGAGGATGGACGGTCGAGGGTGATAAATAGGGGGGGGGTGGAAGATAGAAGGTAGAGGATAGAAAGTAGAAGATGGAAGTTTCGATTCTCCACCTTCTATCCTGTTTAACTATTTAGCTATTAAACCCTTGAAATTTTCAACTCTTCCCAGTCTTTTTACTGCTTCTTCAAGCTCGCTATCGAACTCTCAATTGCTTCAATACGCAATTCAGAGTCGGCCTTTTTCTTGCGTTCCATGGCTACTACCTGCTCGGGTGCGCCGCTCACAAATTTTTCATTGTTAAGCTTGCCATCAACCGAGCGCAGGAAGCCTTTCAGCCTTTCAAGCTCCTTGGTAAGTTTGTCTATCTCCTCCTCCACATTGATGCTCTGCACCAACGGAACAAAGAACTTCACAGTACCCACCATAAACGATAATGCTCCCGAAGGCTCATCAGCAGTTTCGGCAACCTCATCAACATTGGCAAGTTTAATCACCAGTGCATCAAACGAATGGGTGTATCCGCTACCTGCCATCACCATCAACGGAAGAGCCTCGCGAGGCGATATGCCCTTCTCGTTACGTATGTTACGCACAGCAGCCACAATATCGCTTGCCTGAGCAAACTCAGCCAGCATAGTTTCGTTTACATTGCCGGCTTTAGGCCACTCAGCCACCATTATACTGTCACCATCAGCACGCTGCTCAACAGCCTGATAAAGTTCCTCGGTGATAAATGGCATGAACGGATGCAACAGTTTAAGAAGCTTTTCAAAATATGCTATCGTAGCATTTAATGTTACGGTATCTATAGGTTTCTGATATTCAGGCTTAACCGCCTCCAGGTACCATGACGAAAAATCCTGCCAAAATGAGGTATAGATTGTCATCAATGCATCCGAAATACGGTATTTCGAGAAGTGGTCGTCCATTGCAGTTATGGTTGACGATAGTTTACTATCAAACCACTCCACCGCCAGGCGTGCACTCTCGGGCTGTGCCAAGATGGCATCGGGCGTCCAGCTCTTCACAAGTCGGAATGCGTTCCATATCTTATTGGCAAAGTTACGTCCCTGCTCGGTTAGGCTCTCATCAAACAGAATGTCGTTACCTGCAGGTGAGCACAGCAGCATACCCACGCGCACACCATCGGCACTGTATTTTTCGATAAGCTCCAGAGGCTCGGGTGAGTTACCCAATGATTTCGACATCTTACGACGCTGCTTATCGCGTACAATACCTGTGAAATAGACATTCTTAAATGGCAGTGTGCCACGATATTCGTAGCCGGCCATCACCATACGTGCCACCCAGAAGAAAATAATTTCGGGAGCCGTAACAAGGTCATTTGTAGGGTAATAATAATCAATCTCGGTCTTATCCATCCCGAAACCGTCGAACACCGATATGGGCCACAGCCACGATGATGCCCATGTATCAAGCACATCCTCATCCTGACGCAAATCGCCCATCGCAAGGTTTGCATTGCCGGTTTTGGTGCGTGCCAGCTCAAGAGCCTCCTCGGCCGTTGCTGCCACCACATAACTATTGTCGGCCAGGTAATACACCGGAATACGGTGTCCCCACCACAACTGGCGCGATATACACCAGTCCTTCACATTCTCCATCCAGTGACGGTACAGATTTTTGAATTTCTTCGGATGAAACTCAATCTCATCATTCATCACCGCATCCAGGGCTGGCTTTGCAAGGTCGCTCATCTTCAGGAACCACTGCGCGCTAAGTTTAGGCTCAATCACAGCATCTGTACGCTCCGAGAAGCCCACCTTATTGGTATAATCCTCCATGCGGTTAAGGTTTCCGGCTGCTTCCAGGGCAGGGATAATCTTGTCGCGAACCACGAAGCGATCCTCACCCACATAAAGTTGAGCAGCTTCGCTAAGAGTTCCGTCATCGTTAAGTATATCGATGCTCTCCAGGTTATGGCGCATTCCTATTTCGTAGTCATTAATATCATGGGCGGGGGTTATCTTCAGGCAACCAGTACCAAACTCCATATCCACGTATTCATCCTCAATGATAGGTATTGAGCGGTTCACAAGCGGCACCAGCACACGCTTGCCCTTCAGATGTTTAAAACGCTCATCGGCAGGGTTTACGCATACAGCAGTATCGCCCAGTATCGTCTCGGGTCGTGTGGTTGCTATGGTAACAAACTCATTTTCGCTACCTTCAATTTTATAGTTCAGGTAATACAGTTTCGACTGTATCTCCTTGTGTATCACCTCTTCGTCCGACACGGCAGTCTTGGCTTTGGGGTCCCAGTTAACCATCCTCACGCCGCGATATATAAGGCCTTTATTGTAAAGATCAACAAACACATCGATTACGGCCTTACTCCTCACCTCATCCATGGTAAAAGCAGTGCGGCTCCAGTCACACGACGCGCCAAGTTTTTTAAGCTGCTCCAGAATTATTCCGCCATGCTTATTGGTCCAGTCCCACGCATGGCCAAGGAACTCATCGCGAGTAAGCGAAAATTTCTCAATTCCCTGCTCCCTCAGTTTGCCCACCACTTTGGCTTCGGTAGCTATCGACGCATGGTCGGTACCCGGCACCCACAGCGCATTGAAGCCCATCATACGAGCCCTCCGGATAAGAATATCCTGAATGGTATTATTGAGCATATGCCCCATGTGCAGCACACCCGTCACGTTTGGTGGCGGAATAACTATGGTGTAAGGTTCGCGCTCATCGGGTACGGATTTAAAAAAACCCTTATCCATCCAGTACTTATACCATTTTGCCTCAATCTCCGAGGGGTTGTATTTGGTGGCCAGTTCCATTGTAATAATTTATATTATTTCTACTAATCCAGATCTATTTTGCCGGCACGTCACATAAAAATGCGTCAACAGCACTAAGATTGCAAAACTAAAAAAATTTGCCAACAAAAGCGTATATCAAAGTCACTTTTCAATTAATGTTTTGGGCGTGCCCCTATCGGGTCGGGCTATCCGCTTCTAGTCCTCGCTCGTTCCTCGCTGTGGGCTATCCGCTTCTATCCCTCACGCAGGGAGGAGGCATTCATTGCAGGCTTTATGACCTTCAGAATACTTTTTCTCAAAATCTAGTCCTCTATTTACTTCCGTTAAATATCTATTTTCCACTACAAACCCATTAAAAAAATGTATTTTTACCATTCGAAAAAACAGTTCCAAAATGATTCAGGATAGCAATTCACATATCAAATCCGCCCTAGTGGTTGAGGGGGGAGCCATGCGGGGCATATTCTCTACCGGGGTGCTGGATGCTTTTTTACAACATGGCTTCACGCCCTTCGACCTGTATATCGGGGTGTCGGCCGGATCAACCAACCTGGCCTCGTTCCTGGCAGGTATGGAGGGGCGTAACTATAAGATTTATACCGATTACTCATTACGCAAAGAGTTCATTAACTGGTACCGATTCTTAAAAGGCGGCCACCTAATGGATCTCGACTGGCTATGGGATATCACCATTAGGGAGATGCGTCTCGACCTTTCGAAAATTTTTAATGGTAACGGGCGGTATGTAGTCGGACTAACATCAGCACAAAGTGGCGAGGCTGAATTCATGACTCCCAATATTAGCAACTTGGAAGATATGCTTAAGGCATCGAGTTCAATACCAATACTTTATCGCAACCAAACAATGGTTAACGGCAATATGTATGTTGATGGCGGACTAGCCGAGCCAATTCCTGTAAAAGAGGCATA
>CAZWOA010000165.1:0-4215 GCA_964635545.1 uncultured Marinilabiliaceae bacterium | reverse complement strand
CCTATAATTGTGATTTTTGCAGTTGCATAATTAAATATTTAACAATGAAAGGTCTGGAAACACCTCGCCAAGGAGGTTTTGTGGCAATACTGCCGTTAATTGTATTTTTGGTTACTTATCTTGCTGTGTCCATCGCAGCCGGAGATTTTTATAAAATGCCTATTGTGGTGGCATTTATGTTAAGTGCTATTGTGGGTATCATCACCACCACAAAGCTTAAGCTGTTTAAACGTATTGATGTGTTTATTCGTGGTGCAGCCAATGAGAATATCATACTTATGGTGCTGATATTTATCCTTGCCGGGGCTTTTGCCAATTCCGCTCATGCCATGGGGGCTGTGGATGCCAGCGTTAATCTGATTCTTAATTTTATGCCAGAGTCAATGCTTATGGCTGGTGTGTTTGTTGCCGCCTGCCTCATTTCGGTTTCCATGGGTACTTCGGTGGGTACTATTGTTGCTCTTACGCCGGTTGCGGTAGGCCTGGCAGCCCGGGTCGATATGTCGCTTGCTCTAATGGTGGGTGTGGTTATTGGTGGTGCTATGTTTGGCGATAATCTCTCGTTTATTTCCGATACTACAATTGTGGCCGTGCGCACGCAAGGATGTGAGATGAAGGATAAATTCTATGCCAATTTTAAAATTGTGCTGCCTGTAGCTATCATGGTGTTCATCATATATATTGTGATGGGCCTTAATATGCAGATTGCCCAATCGGCCGACTATGAGGTTGAGTGGCTTAAGATAATTCCTTACCTGGTGGTGCTGGTGGGAGCGGCTGCCGGCATGAATGTGCTTGTTGTGCTGTTATTGGGCACTATCCTTACAGGTGTTAGCGGTCTGTTATCCGGTTCACTTGATGTGTGGGGCTGGCTTGGTGCTGTTAATGAGGGTGTTATAGGTATGGGCGAACTTATTGTGGTTACCCTTCTTGCCGGTGGCGTGCTGGAGACTATACGCTATAACGGTGGCATAGATTGGATTATTGGCAAACTTACAAAGCGGGTTAATGGCCAGCGTGGTGCCGAGTTTAGCATATCCGGACTTGTATGTTTGGCCAATATATGCACTGCCAACAATACCATTGCGCTTATCATGGCTGGCCCTATTGCCAAAGATATTGCAACTAAGTTTAATGTTGACCCACGCAGGTCGGCCAGTCTTCTTGATACTTTTTCGTGCTTTGTGCAAGGCATCATACCTTATGGAGCGCAGGTGTTAATGGCTGCCGGGCTGTCCGGACTATCGCCGCTGGTTATCATTCCCAAGTTATATTATCCGGTGTTGATGGGTTTTGGTGCCGTGCTGGCTATACTGTTTAGATATCCTAAATCTGTTGCGAAATTCAATCGTTAAAAAATGTTATTAAATCATGATTGAACATTTGATATTACGAAAACAAATTTGTTAATTAAGTGTTACAAATAAAGTTACGAAGGATGAAATTGGTATTCTATCAATTGGTATGACAACTTTTATTTGTAAAAAAGAAATAAACTTGAGTTTATTTATGAAAAAAAATAATTAATTGTATCTTTGTTTTTCAAATAAATTAAAAACGTTCAATCATATGAAGACTAATCTAAGTTCTCAAATTAAGCTTGATCGTATTCCCAAAAGATATTATCGACCCGAGAGTGCCATCGAGGAGATTGCAATCACTCGATTCGAGAAGGTTCAGACTGATATCGTTGAGAGTATGGAAGAGGGCACAAAGCAGATTGCCCGATCAATTGCCGATCAAATCGAAAACTACAAAAAGCACAATCGTAATTTTGTGATGGCTATAGGTGCCAGCTCCGGCGCTATTAGTGTTGCACAAGAGCTAGTGGTGCTTCATCGCGAACAAAATCTTAGTTTCTCCAATGTTGTTGTGTTTGTAATTAGTGAGTTTTATCCTCTTGATGAGAAGAGCTCTGGCACCACCAAGGTGCTATACGATAATTTCTTCAGCCAGGTAGATATTGCTCCCGAAAATATTAATACCCCACGCCTTTCGGCCGACAAAGGAGGTGTGTTTGAGTTCTGCTCCAATTACGAGAAGAGCATAGCGGCAGCTGGAGGCCTCGACCTTGCTTTGGTTGAGATTGGGCAACAGGGAAGCCTTGGTTTTAACGAGCCCGGTTCACAGGCTGCATCGCTCACACGCCTTATGTTACTTGGTGGAGAGTCACGACATATTGCTTCTAAAATTTTATCATCAATAGAAAATATTCCTTCCACTGCAATCACCATGGGTGTATCTACCTTACTGGCTGCCCGCAAGGTAATGCTTATGGCATGGGGCGAAAATAAAGCCTCTGTTGTGCGTAAGGTTATCGAAGGAGCTGTAGAAGACCATCTTCCGGCATCTTTCGTGCAGATGCATAAGGATGCTAAAGTAGTGCTTGACTTAGCTGCTGCTGAGCATCTTACACGTATAAGCACTCCTTGGCTGGTAACTTCATGCGATTGGAACGATAAACTTATCCGTCGTGCTATTGTGTGGCTTTGCGATATAACTAAAAAACCGATTCTGAAACTTACCAATAAGGACTATAACAATAATGGCCTTAGTGAATTATTGGCGCTTTATAATTCGGCATATAATGTTAATATCAAGATTTTTAATGACTTGCAGCATACTATTACCGGGTGGCCGGGAGGTAAACCCAATGCAGATGATACTTTCCGTCCCGAGCGTGCCACTCCCTATCCCAAAAAGGTTATAGTATTCAGTCCGCACCCCGATGATGACGTTATTTCTATGGGTGGTACACTTAAACGTCTGGTAGATCAGAACCATGAGGTGCATGTTGCTTATCAAACATCAGGAAATATTGCTGTGGGTGATGAGGATACAATGCGTTATGTGCTTCTGATGAAGAGTATAGCCGATCGTTTTGGCTTTAATACCCCCACATTTATGGGTAAGCTAAAAGAGATTGAGACTTTTGTGCAGAATAAAAAAGAGGGAGAGATAGACCTTGCCGATCTGCGTTATATCAAAGGCCAAATACGTCAGAGTGAGGCTATTACTGCCTGTGACTATGTGAAAGTGAAACGTGAGAATATTCATTTCTTGCAGATGCCTTTCTATGAAACAGGAGCAATAAAAAAAGGCGACCTTACTGAAGCTGACATGGAAATCATCAAAAAACTTATTACTGATGTTAAGCCTAATCAGATTTTCGTTGCCGGCGACCTTGCCGACCCGCATGGTACCCACCGTGTGTGCTTAGATGCCGTGCTTGCTGCCATTGATGAGGTGAAAGATGATGCTTGGATGAAGGATTGCCGTATATGGATGTATCGCGGTGCATGGGCCGAGTGGGAGATTGACCATATTGAGATGGCTGTGCCTATCAGCCCCGAAGAGCTACGCCAAAAACGTAATGCAATTCTGAAACACCAGTCACAAATGGAGAATGCTCCGTTCCTTGGTGATGATGAGCGACTATTCTGGCAGCGATCGGAAGATAGAAACAGAGCTACTGCAAATCTGTATAACTCGCTGGGACTTGCAGCCTACGAGGCAATCGAAGCTTTTGTAGAGTATAAGCCACTGTAAATTATTTTTTCATATATATTGTTGATAAAGGGGTGTAGCCGGTCGGTTGCACCCCTTTTTCTGTTTTATATAATTATTGTATGGTTGATATTTGATTATTTTGATTGTAACTTTATAGTAGTCTGGTAATTGTTAAATCCAATGTATAACTTAAAATAGATTAATGATGAGAAGTTTTTTTATTTTATTTTTTTGTTTGTTGATATTGCCGTTTGCCAATGGTCAGCAAAAAGATAAAAAGCAGGTGGTTGTGGTTGCTACCGGTGGTACCATTGCCGGTTCGGGCGAAACTTCAACTACAGCAGGATATACAGCCGGAGTTGCAACGGTCGATAAAATGCTTCTTAGCGTGCCGGGTCTTAATGATGTGGCATCGGTGCGTGGCGAGCAGTTCTGTAATATCGGTTCGCAGGATATGAGTTTCGGGATACTCCTTTCTCTTGCCGAAAGACTTAATGCCCTTCTGGCTCAGAATGATGTGGATGGCGTGGTGATTACCCATGGAACTGACACAATGGAGGAGTCGGCCTTCTTCCTCAGCCTTACTGTGAAGAGCGATAAACCGGTGGTGATAACAGGATCTATGCGCCCATCATCAGCCTTAAGTGCCGAAGGGCCGCTCAACCTTTATAATGCTGTGGCCGTAGCAGCCTCGCCACTGTCAGT
>CAZWOA010000164.1:0-4223 GCA_964635545.1 uncultured Marinilabiliaceae bacterium | reverse complement strand
AATAGTGTGATGAGTAGGTGAAAAAAATATTATTATGAGTTATCCTAAATTAACCAGTGTTATTATTTTATCCGACGAACAAATGGGGAAAATTAAGGGTGGGCGTTGTAAGGATGGGTGTAAAAAGGCATGTAAGCCAGGATATAAAAGTGGGACAATTATTATTGTCAAACCGGATCTTCCCGAAAATCCAGAAACCTTATAGTCTTTAATTTAGGTTCCAGGTGGTATTTATTGCCTGGAACTGTATATTTGTTTTGTGATTTATGAAAAAGTATATATTAAATCCATATTATTTGCTAAAAAACGACCAAAAAAGAATTGTGTTGTGCAATGGTCCAAGTTTTACTATTGATTTTCAAATGGCTGAAACAGATTTGATTTTGTTTATACATCCTATGTTCGCTGCTATTTTAGCACTTTTTGATGGAGAGCGTTCTTTTACTTGCTGTATAGATGAAATAGTTGATTTGTTTCAGGTGTCTCACCAGGAGGCGCATGCACTAGTTGAGGTTTTTATTGAAAATAAAAAAAATGTAGGGCTTTTGTATGATAATGAATATTTTGAGTTCCCCAAAAATGTTTTAGTTGATAATTCGTCCGGTAAGTTTTCGAAACGAGCTCTTAATTATCGCGATTATTTGATAGAAGGGAAACTTGATTTTAAAACACAAAGATTATTTTTAGGCCCAACCACCATCAATTTTTTAGTGAATACTATATGTGCCACCGATTGCATCTATTGTTACGCTGATAGAACTAAAAAGATGGATTGCAAAATCCCCTTTAATAGAATTCAGGAATTAATCAGGGAGGCAAAACAAATTGGCGTAGTTGATTTTGATATTTCAGGAACTGAAATCTTCCTTTATAACCATTGGTTTGATTTAGTTTCTGAGTTAGTTAATAATGGTTATTATCCCTACCTCTCAACAAAATGTCCTATTGATGAAGAGGTAGTTAGGGGGTTAGCTGATATTGGTGTTAAAGATCTTCAATTCTCTATTGATACATTAATTGATGCTGAATCAAAAATTATTCATAGATCAAAATATGGATATTTAGCAAAAGTAAATCATAGCCTAGAATTACTAGAGAAGTATAAAATCAATGTTGCAGTGAATGCTGTTATTACGAAGTACAATTCCTCCGAGTTTGGTATCGTAAAGTTATTGAATAAATTAAATCAATTCGACAATATTCAAAAAGTGACTTTCAATCCAGCTGAGAAATCTATTATTTGTTCAGATATTCATTTTAATGATTTTAAGAATACTGCTGCTGAATTAATGCAGATGGACAGTTTTTTGAATTCTGTGCGAAATGATTATAAGTTTGACTTGATTTTAGCAGGATACAGGGATAAATCGATATTAACAATAAATGCAAAAGAGAAAGATAAGTTTTTTAAGAACAGAGCTTCTTGTACAGCTAATGTTTCTCAATTGTGTATTCTTTCTGACGGAAAGGTTACTATTTGTGAGGAGTTATATTGGGATGATCGTTTCATTATTGGAAATGTCAATGAAAACTCTATTAGCGAAATATGGAATTCTAATCGTGCAATTGAGCTTGCAAGTCTATCACAAGACAATTTTTCTGATAAGAGTACTTGTAATTCTTGCAGTGAGTTTTATGATTGTAGATATAACTTGGGTGTCTGCTGGAGTAATGTAATTATGGCTTATGGAAATTCAAATTGGGATTACCCTGATCCAGAATGTCCTTATGCTCCAACTCCTACTAGTTCAATTTTCCATGACTAACCTTTTTTAATATGTATATGAAACCCTTACTATTGATTGTTATCATCCTGATTCAAACAACACTGGTGGCCCAAAATTGCAAACTATTTGGAATGGTGGTGGATGCTGGTTCAAACACGCCCATGCCTTATGCCAATGTGGTGATGATTCCCTTCAACGACAGTACGGCCATGAGGGGCGTGCTGACCGACGACAAGGGATTTTTCCTTTTCGAGGATTTGGACAGAGGACATTATAAACTAAAAATAAGTTTCATTGGTTACCAGTCAATTGTGTTGAACAATGTCAATGTTGAGCAAAGACACAACGACTTGGGTAAGTACGCAATGGAAATTCAATCTGAAAACCTTGGCGAAATCGCCGTGAAAGGCTCCAAGCCGCCCATTGCCTTTAAGGTGGATCGTCTGGTGGTGGATGCCGGGAGTTTTCCCAATGCTGATGTGGCCATCGACCTGCTCGACAACATCCCATCGGTTAGGGTTGATCTCGATGGCAAAATCACCTATCGTGGCGATGGCGTTTTTAAGGTGTTTATCAATGGACAATCGGTTGCCAATGGGGTTGATAAACTTAGGCAGATTCCGGTGGATAAGATCGAGCGCATAGAAGTGATCACCAACCCCGGTGCTAAATATGATGCCGAAGGTACAGCGGGCATCATTCAGGTTGTGTTGAAGCGAAACCGTTTGGAAGGCTATTTGATTGCTATTAACGCCAAGGCCTCCACTATGCGCTCCTACGATTGGAATTTCTCCATTGAGAAAAACGATGAAACACGGGGTTGGTATTTGAACGGGTACCTGAAAAACCAAATCTACGGTAAAACCATCGATGAGCAGCAAATGATAACGTCTGCTGATTTGCAATACAACATTCAATCAAATGCCCGTCAGACTAAAGACAATACCATGGCTAACATTGAATTTGGATTCAACTACGACTTAACACAGAACGATGTAGTGGACTTCTCCATTTACGTGGATCCGTTGAAACGTCGCGATAAGAACCGGACTAATGGTACTTATACTGAAACGATATCTCCGTCGGGAGGTTCGTCATTTATAGATCAATACCATTTATCTGGTATCAACACATTAGAGTATCAGGCGTTGGGTAGCACCTTTACTTACACCCATGATTTTGATGGAGAGCTGACAAACGAATTGACATATGCATTTGATTTTTCAACCTCCATTAATCCTACCAGGGAAGTGATGATGGATACAAAGCAGAATAAGCATGGTGTGGAGCGTTTTGGCTACGAAGGTCGTGAGGAAGATGAGTATGCCTTGGAAACCGAAATCCTTTATGAAGCGGGCATTACCGATAATCTATCACTGGAGGCTGGGGTCAATCTGGATTTGAATAAGATTCCGCTGATTGCCTCGGCTAATGGAAGCTTTGATGATATTGGCGTTTTGGAGCCCTTTGAACAGGAACCGTTAAATCAAAAGGTTGTTTTCAAGCAAAATATTTATGCCTCCTATGTGTCGGTCAAACATAAAATATCAAAATTTGAATGCCAAATAGGGGTTCGTGTGGAAAAAACTGACCGGGTCTCCAATTATAGCTTCAATAATCCCAGTCTGGAGCGAGAACGTATCTATGCAGAAAAGAAATTTTGGGATTTCTTTCCATCCTTGCATACAATGTTCAACTTTTCGGAATCAAGTCAACTGGCATTAAGCTATTCACGGCGAATTTCACGAGCAAATTATTGGTCATTGATTCCTTTCACCCAGTATTCTACGCCCTATTCTTACTATAAGGGTAATGGCAATTTATTGCCTATGTATTCCGATGCGGTAGAGTTGAATTTCAGAAAAACATGGGGCACCGATTATTTGGCAACTGAGGTGTTTTCGCATTATACCAATAATTTAATTCAACACTATTCACGAAGCGATAACGAAAAACGAGTGGTTACCACGCCCGAAAATGTTGGAAATTCATGGAGTACCGGTGGTTCGGTTATGGCTGGTGTGACAGTTTTCAAGCAGTGGAAAACTATTCTGGCTTTAAGTCTTTACAGTTATTCATTAAAAACAACTATTGATAATTTAAACGATCATGAAACACAATTTGTCTCCAGTACCCGATTGCAAAATATTGTTCAGTTACCCAACGCATTTAGTCTTAAGTTGGATTTAAACTACAACAGCCCTTCTATTTCGTCGCAAAACAGAACCGATGGATATTTTTATTCTGATTTTTCATTAAAGAAAGGATTTAAGGATAATGCTTGGGCGTTGACTTTAGTAGTTTCTGATGTTTTTAATACTAAAGAATACGGCAACAGGCTTTCCACCGAGGGGATCGACATTCATTCCAATTTTGACATGACGCGCTATCTTTCGGTTAAACTATCTTATATATTCAATAATAAAAAATAGAATAGGTAAGGTTTAATTAATCCCAGATTTAGCTCTTTAGAATAATTTTAAATTAAACAATTTT
>CAZWOA010000163.1:0-4300 GCA_964635545.1 uncultured Marinilabiliaceae bacterium | reverse complement strand
GGTTTAATTAATCCCAGATTTAGCTCTTTAGAATAATTTTAAATTAAACAATTTTAATAATTATTTTCACCACTCCGAAAAAATCGGAGTGGTGTAATATAAATTTGCTTTTGCAGGCAAATCATTAACGGCCGGATGAGTTTGGTTGCCCCGGATGCCGAAAAGGGACAATAGTGTGATGAGTAGGTGAAAAAATACTAACATGGATAAGTTTAATAACGATGTATTTAAGAATTTTCAGGAAAATGCCTTTCCAGAAGATGAATTGTTTGAGATTAGGGGCGGAAGCGATGATGGAGCCGGTTGGGTGACAAGTATAAGCGGAGAATGTACAAGGAGTGGCGAGAGCTGTTGGACTATGCAAGGTCTCGCTGATTGGATTTCTGGAAATTAAATACATATTGAGAGTTAGGTTTATTTGCCTAGCTCTCTTAAACTATTTTAAGTAATATACTGATGCTAAGAGAAAAAATCACTAGCGTTATTGTCGATTGTAAGGATTTATTTGCAGGTAACCCTCGTAAAATTTCTCCAGTAAAATTACGTACACTATTATTTTACCTGTTTTTATTATTTGCAGTAAAAGGGATAGGCTTAATTGTTAAATTTATTGTTTTGTATTGCCTTAATCCCTTGGCCCAAATGCTTAAAGATTCGTGGGTGATGAGATTTGTATTTGAAGGACAAAATCACTCTTATACTACCGTAGATACCATTGTCCTAGGTATTTTTTTAGCTCCAGTTGCTGAAGAAATAATATTTCGAGGACCTTTAGTGTGGAGTAAAAAGATGGTATCCCTTTCATTTTCTTTTTTTAATCTGATTATTTTGTCAAATACAAGCATTAATTATATCGTGAGCCGTTGTGATTGGCAGAATCTTGAACAAGTAAAAGTTGTAATAATTAATGTAGTTATTTCAATCGTTATCTATTGTATAAGTGTTTTTTGCTTGTCGAAATATGAGCATGAGCTTGCAGAAATGTATGTGCGAAGCAAAAAGTTTATAGTTTTTTTATCTGCCACTATTTTTGCAGGTCTTCATTTGTTGAATAGTGATTTAACGTTCTATTCGCTTTTTCTTGCTCCTGTATTTGCATTACCTTTTTTCTTGTCAGGAATATTTTTTAGTTATGTGAGAATAAAACATGGCTTGAAATATTCCATTCTGCTCCACATCTTGTCAAATGGAGTTGTTATTATAATTTCATTAATTTTTCTATCATGAGTTTATTTGATGGGTTAAGCGTTATTGAACGTAAAGAATGTTTTATTGTTAATTCAGAAATTGATAATTCAAAGGACAGTTTTTTTTGTGACTGGAAAGGTCAAGAACCTTTTTGCTCTAATGTTGATCTTTGGTCTCAAAAACTAAAATCGGAAAGGATTACTGATGAAGAGTTTAAAGATTTCGTTACTTTAAAACCATTAGATATCAATTTACTAAGCAATAGATGGATTACAATGTATCACAAGATAATTAATTATAAAGAATGTGCTTGTATTTCAGATATTCTATATTTAAAAAAACCTGAATTAATTTGTTTGAATTTTACTTCTTGTTTCATTTTTTTTGCTAAAAATGAATTGGAGAAGAGTATTGCTAATATGAATTTAGCTCCTTTTATTGATAATGTAAAACAATTTTGCACGCTAACTATATATAACTTATGCGAAGAATTTATTAAGATTACTAATGATGTTTTAGAAGAAGAATTTAGGATAAGCCGTACTTCTTCAAAACTTGAATTTTTTCACTTGATATCTTCTCATGAATATCAAGTGGAAATCTTAGAGAAATATCCAGTACTTGCTAAGATATTAACATTAACATTACTGCATTGGATAGACAATATAATTGATATTTTGCGTTGTTTTGCTCAAGATATTGTATTATTAAAAGAGACGCATATTATTTCTGTTGAGGTTGCTTCAATAAAATATATTCAACAAAATCGCGGGGATAAACATAATCTAAATAAATCTGTATCGGTTGTTGTTTTCAATAATAATGAAAGATTGATTTTCAAGCCTGTTTCTATTGAAGTAATGTCGTCATTTAATAGAATATTGGAATTTTTTAATGATAAAGGATTTAAGTTTAAGATTTTAAGGATTTTAAGTAAAAATAATTATGGGTGGGTCGAATATCTTAATATACAACAAAAAACTGACATTTGCTTTATTGAAGATTATTCAATTCAATACGGACAGTATGTTGGGTTAATGTATATCCTTAATGGAACGGATATTCATGATGATAATTTAGTATTATCAGACAACAAGCTTGTTTTAATTGATTGTGAAACTCTATTTACTCCAAATATTTCGGATGCTCAAAATGACGAATTTCTAAAAAAGCTAAATGTTTTGCAGCTTGGGATTCTGCCTAAGGAATTCAAATTTGAAAACAAGCAACTGAAAACAATTAACAAATTGCATCCTATATTGAAACCAAATGTTTGTGATGTAGAAAAAGGTTTTGAGTTAATTTATGATTTTGTATTATCGAATCGATCTGAATTTTTACAACTGATAAAGAGTATTGTTAATATAAAAATACGGATATTGCTTAGATCTACAGAAAGTTATAATAATATATTAAATTCTTGTCTAAATTCTTATATACTCACTAACGAATTGCTGAGAGAAAGACATCTTGATTTACTCTGGTTAATAATTCAATCCAAACCACAACTAAAAGATATAGTTGCTAGTGAAAAACAGTCATTGATGAGTTTAGATATACCTTTTTTTTCTGCGAATATTTGTGGAAATGAATTATATAGTGGAAATAATATTATCAGTGAAAAAATAATTAGTGCTACAGGCATTGATATGTTAATAGGAAGATTAAATTCTCTAAATAATGATGACAAAATTTTTCAATCATATCTTATCAAATCCTCGTTAACTATATCTCATAAATTACAGTCTGATAAACGATTTGAATCAGGGTCTTCTACTAATACTACGTATAATTTGTTGGATGGTGTTCATAAGATTGCTGAAGTTTTATATCATGCTTCTTTCAAATATGGGAATTTGGCTGATTTTGTTAGTGTGAAATCACTATCCCCCAATGGAAATAAAAAGTTTTTAATCAGTAACTCAAGGCTTGATTTATTTACCGGACTGCCAGGAGAAATTCTCTTTTTTCATTATTATGGAGAAATTATGAATTCATGTAAATATAGAGATCATAGAGATAATTTGCTCAGTCAGTTGATTTCTTTATTAAAAATATGTGATCTGAGAGACTTAGGTGGATTTACCGGCTGGGGAGGTATATTATATATGTTTAGTAAAATGGAAGGAACTCTTTCTTTACATCAAAGGTCTCAAATATTCGAAATGTTAAAAAATATTGATTTTCAATTTTTGATAGGGAATAATATATATAATAGCCTAATAAGTGGAAAAGCTGGTTTTATTTTAGGAGCTTTAGAATTTGCTAAAATGTATGACATTAATGAATATTTTGAATATGCGATTTATGCAGGAAATCTATTATTACAACAAGCAGATTTAAATACTGATTTAGAATTGGGTTGGAAAAATTATAGCAATTCCTATTTATCAGGTCTATCTCATGGTAATTCAGGTTTTGCATTAGCTTTTGGTCGGTTGTTTAAGTACACAAATAATGTTAACTATGCCGAGATAATATCAAAAATTTTGAGGTATGAGAACAGTAAGTATGTAGCATCAGAAAGAAACTGGCTTGATTTAAGGGATTTGATTCTAAAAGAGTATCCTAATAAAAGCATTTGTTCCTGTATATGGGGACATGGAGCTCCAGGGATTGGATTGGTTAGAAATGAACTAATTAAAATAGATAAACTACTATTCGATCAATATACAAATGATTTAGTTGTTGCTATTGAAACTACAAAGAATCAAGGGTTTGGAAATAGATACTTAAATATTTCATCAGGTGACTTAGGAAATGTTGAATTATTTATAAATTATAATTTATATAATAATACAAAAGAGTTTGATCATTTAATTGCAACTGTTGCAAAGAGTGCATTGAATCAATGTTATAACAATATAGATAGTACCTTACCCAGTGGTTTCGGTCATTCTGGATTTATGAATGGCTTAACGGGTGTTGCATATCAATTACTTCGCTCAAAGTATCCAAATCGTACAACAAGCATTCTTACATTAAGTTGAAATTTGGTTATATAAGTTTGTGTTTGCAGACAAATCATTAACGGCCGGATGAGTTTGGTTGCCCCGGATGCCGAAAAGGGACAATAGTGTGATGAGTAGGTAATTTAATATGTTTTGTATGA
>CAZWOA010000162.1:0-4333 GCA_964635545.1 uncultured Marinilabiliaceae bacterium | reverse complement strand
GATTTTGGTCTCAGCGAATTGACGATGAGCACAGATTAATTTATAAATATCAAGAGAATGAAATCCTAATTGCAAAGTGTAGATTTCATTACGATTAGAAAAAATTCCGATTAACTAATAATTCTAGCCTTCAATAGTTTCAAGAAGATAATATTCGAAGCAAATCAAACCACAGTCCGGCAACAGTTTTTGGCAAGTCTTACGAAAAATGACAAAAACAATGAGGCTACTTTTTCTATCCGTTTGCTATGTTTTATCTGGTTTATGTATTTATACATAGGCGACGAAATATTGGCTGTTATTACCTCTAATTCATCCATGGCGGCTACTGATAAATATGAAGAAAGCACTTGCTTCCGTTCTTTATAGTGCAACATCTCATTAGCTTTATTAGAACTTATTCCCGACAAATCGTATGTCGAAATAGCCTCATTAACAAAAACATAAGAACAACCTCGCATAATTAACAAGGTGAAAAACAACTTGAAATCGGCCGCTATACGAAAAGATTCATCATAAGGATACTCTTTGTGAAGCGAAGTTTTAATAAATACCGATTGATGGTTTAGGTTACCCTTATAGAAAAATGCAATACCTGGAGTTGGCGAAACTTTATCCAAATACAGAGTTTTGCCATCTTGAGCTACAAAATAATTTCCATATATAATATCGGCATCAACAAGCATATGAGTGAATATCTTATTCAAAATACCATCGCACAACAAATCGCCCGAATTAATGAATATGATATAATCGCCTGTTGCATGTTGCAAAGCTTTATTCATTGCAAAATATGGACCCTCGTCGGGTTCGATTATCGCTTTTGTAAAGTATTTACTGTAATCATTAATTATATTGGTGCTACCATCACTTGATTTTCCATCAACAACAATATATTCTAAATTGCTATAATTTTGATTTACAATACTTTCAATAGTTTTAACAAGACCATTAGCATTATTAAAATTGATGGTAACTACTGTTATTTTAGGCTTCATCCGGCAATAGCTTTTAAAAACTTAACCCACTGTTTATAAAGCACATCCACCGAAAAGCGTCTCTTTACGTCTTCAATACCTGCAGCACTCATGGATAACTGCAAATCAGGGTTATCAAGATATTCTGAAATTTTCCTGGCCATGGTCTCTTCATCATTCATAGGAATGAGAAAACCATCCTTACCATCATTGATAATATGCCGCGGCCCTGTGGGACTATCA
Source organism: uncultured Marinilabiliaceae bacterium (assembly GCA_964635545.1). Taxonomy (GTDB): domain Bacteria; phylum Bacteroidota; class Bacteroidia; order Bacteroidales; family Marinilabiliaceae; genus JAGPIS01. Next base: position 3,113 of record CAZWOA010000162.1, on the reverse strand, counting down.
AAACTTACACATGGCAATCCGTGTGCTTTTGCTTCAATCAAAACAAGGGGAAGCCCTTCATAGGCCGATGTTAAAAGAAATACTGCCGAGTTAAGATAAAAATCTGAAATATTTTTGTTGAAATCTATAAATTGAACTTTATCAGCAATACCAAGTGCTTTAGACTCTTCAATAAGCGTGGGGCGCATTCCATAATCTTTACCCACAATCTTCAATGTCAAATCATTTCGACCTAATCTTTTGAATACTCGTAGCAGTGCCGAATAATTCTTCTGCCCATCCTGCCGGCCTACAGATAGAAGTATTTTCGAGCTAGCATCATGACCGGTTTTGGGAGGAGTAGAAACCGGATTGAAAATAGTTTGAACATTTGCAACACCCATGGCACGGTATGGTTCTTCATCATCGGGAGTAAGCGTTACAAACCCTTTAAGATACGGATAGTATTTCTCTCTTAACCTTCGATGCTTTGCTCCATGAAGCTCACAATCATACCCAAGATGCTCCATGCCCACAGCATTTATAGGATATCGCTTGGCAGCCCACCCTAAAATATAACTTGCTTTAATGCTCTGACCAATAATTACATCAATCTCATAATTTTTAATGGTTTTGAAAATTGAATATGTTAGAAACGGTTTAAGAACGGTCAACCTCTTCATCGGATATTTTAAATCGATAAATTTGACGTTATCATCAAGATCGTAAATAAAACTACCCGATCTATTTATGCTAATAAAATAGACCTCATGCCCTTGTTTGATAAACTCGCCGGCCCAAACGGATAGGAATTTTTCAACTCCACCGGCGCCATCATACGAAAAATGAAAAAATGCTATTTTCATATCTATTTATTCTATAAACAATTCTCATATACCTTCAACGTATCTCTTGCAGTAAAATCCCATTTATAGCCTTCAGCACGACGCCGGCCATAAGCTGCTGATTCACTTAGCTTTTCCGTGTTTTGCAGATAGTATTCAGTAACTTCTCTAATGTTAAACTCATTATTACAATCAAAAAATATTCCATCATCACCTGCAACTTCACGAAAAACTGGAATATCGGACATCATTACTGCCGCACCACAACTGTATGCCTCAAGAATTGGCATCCCGAAGCCTTCAATTAATGACGGATAAGCAACAAACACACATTGCCTGTAGTATGTAGCCAGCTCAACCTCGGAAAGTGAGGTTTTAACTTTTACCCTATCCGATAATCCAAGATGGTTAATATACATCAACTCATAGGATGAAAAAGCAGCACCAACTGCAATTAAATCAATATCATAGCTCTTTAAAATTGGTGCAATGCCAATAAGATAGAAATAAAAATTCTTATACTTATCGCGAGTTCCAACATAAAGAATAAACGGCTTGGAATTACATATAGCACTGTTAACAACGGCACCATCTATACGACTAACTCCATGATAAACAACATCAATTTTATTCTCATCAACGCCATAGAACTCACATAACTTTTGTTTTGTGAAATTAGAAACTGCTATTATCCTATTTGCTTTATTGATAGACAACCGTTTCTTTACAATCAAATCATTATCAAAATATTGCGGATAGTATTCATGAATCATATCATGAACAGTTACAACAGTAGGTTTGCTGCAACAACCATTATAATAAGTATCATAGTAGGTAGGATGAAAAACATCATAATCACCTTCTTTCAGAATCTTAATACTATTGTTTCGGTTGGCAATATCGGGAAGCAGACTGGTAAATTTTTTACTTAGCTCTTTATAAACTTTACCTCGAAAAGGTACAAATCTGAACTTTCTGTAGATATAATTTTCAGGCAAAACCTGATTATACACTTCATGCAAATGTATATTATCAGAATAAAGAACTGAAAATAAAGAAGTTACACTATCAGTGGAATTTAGAAATTTATATAACTCACAGAAATACTTGGAGATACCACCAAATTTCTGAAATTCAAATGTTTGATGATCGAACAAAACTTTCATTTGCATGATATTAAAGTCAAAGGCGCAAGAATGTTAAAAACTAAACAAAAACTATTTTAACAAACTTTTTTCAACACTTGTGGTTATTATTTCTAATATGAATAACTTTGCACAAATATATACAATATAATCTGTTGTGACATCACGCTATAAACTACTAAAGGATTTTGAAGTATGAGAACATCATTGGTAATATCCACATATAATAGGCCCGATGCACTTCAAATCACACTCGAAAGCGCTCTATTACAGATAGTTTTACCCAGTGAAATAATTATTGCTGATGACGGATCTGGCATAGAGACTTCTAACCTTATCAAGAAGTATCAATCGAAACATCCATCATTGATAAAGCATGTGTGGCATGAGGATAATGGTTTTAGATTGGCTGCCATAAGAAATAAAGCAATGATAACTGCATCAACCGATTACATTATTCAAATTGATGGCGACATAATGCTGCATCCGTCATTTATAAAGGATCATATTGATATTGCACAACGGGGATTTTATGTTGCCGGAAGCAGAGCCATGCTCACAGAAGATATCACAAAAAAAATAATTGATAGTGGCAAAGCAACTATGCCAACTCTAACTACGAAAGGAGTTGGCAATAGATTGAATTCAATACGATTAGCACCATTAATGAAGCTAATATCAATGCCATCAATAAGTAGCATGAGCAGTAAAACCATCAAAGGGTGCCACATGGCATTCTGGAAATCAGATTTCTTAAAAGTTAATGGCTATAACGAAGATTTTGTAGGCTGGGGAAGTGAAGATGTGGAATTAGAACTGAGATTTAAAAACTTAGGATTGAGAAGAATAAATCTGAAATTTGGAGCAATTCAATATCACTTATATCACCCGGAAAATGATAGAGAAAGAACAATAATAAACGAACAATTAGTTGAAAAAACCAGACGTAAAAAACTAATTAGTTGTGATAATGGAGCAAGCAAATATCATAACAAATAGAAATTTATCGTTCACTTACGCAACCATTCAAGCAATTTTACGTCTATTATGGCATATTATTTGATTCTTACCCATAAGGAGCACCATATTAACACTTATAGTTAATGAAATTAGCATTTGATGCCAAACGAATAACCCACAATGC
>CAZWOA010000161.1:0-4396 GCA_964635545.1 uncultured Marinilabiliaceae bacterium | reverse complement strand
ACAAAGTAATCAGCACTTTCGAACGAACAACCACTGGCTGAATAACCAACTACTGAAAGCTTATCGCCATCGGTAGGATTGGCTAGTACATAAGTTGCATTGGTTGAACGAGCCTGAGCTACAACATCATTAAGATAGAACTCATATTCAACACCGCCGGCACCTGTAAAAGCGATAGATGTATTAGGACACACACCTCCGGCAGGATTAGGAGTAAGAGTTATAGTTGGTAACGGATTGACAGTTATAACGATAGGTGCAGAAATATCTTCGCAACCATTGGCATCGATAACCCGAACAGAAACCTGATCGCCATTAACCAAAGTATTTGAAGTATAGGTATTAGTTGCACTAAGAGCCTGAACAACAGCACCATTAACTAAGAATTCGTAAGAAACACCACCGGTTCCTGTAAAAGTAATAGACTCAAACTGACATACAACACCTGATGCAGGACTTGAAGTAATGCCGGCAGTAGCCTCATTTATAGTTACAGTGATTATAGGAGAATCTCCTTCACAACCATTGGCTGAGCGTACTTGAGCATGAACAACATCACCTGTAGATAAAGTTGATGATACAAAAGTTGGTGAAGCATCCCACGGACGCTGAAGAACACCATTTACATAGAAACTATAAAGCACACCACCGGTTGCGGTGAATGTGATAGGTTCATCCTTACATACTATATTAGACGGCGAAGCAACTAAAGTAGGTATAGGAAGAGGATTTACATTAACCGTATAAGAATCCTCGGATATACATGAATTTCCATCAGTTCCTACAACACGAACAACATCACCATTAGCAGGGTTGTTAAGAGTATATGTTGCATTATTGCTTGAGGCCTGCACAATAGCACCATTCAAATAAAACTCGTAAGTAGTACCACCTGTAGCAGTAAAAACTATTGGAGTATTGGCACAAACAGGACCACTAGGATTTGCTGTAATCTCAATATTGGGCAAGTCATTTACTACTACAACAGTAGAAACTTCAACACTGGCGCAATTCTTTGAATCTCTAACAGTAAGAAGGTAAGTACCAGCATCAGAAAGAGCAACAGGATTTATTGTTAGACTGCTGCCGGTAGAAGTAGTACCGTTGGGGTGAGTCCATAAATAGGTATATGACCCGGCACCTCCTGAAGCACTGGCAGTAAGCACCAATGATTCATCTCTACAAATAGGAGATGGATTAGTAATGGTAATCTCAGGCAGTGGATTAACTGTAACAGTAACCGACTTAGTGGCAGAACAGCCTGTATTTTTATTAGTAGCAGTAACAGTATAAGTAGTAGTAGCAACAGGCGATACAGTGATATTTGCATTTGTATCACCGTTGGACCACAGATAATCGATATTAGGGTCCATATCTGTGGATGCAGATAATGGAGTAGATTCACCAAAGCAGATAGCTATATTGGGTGATACTGTTAAAACAGGATTTGGATTGACAGTAACCACTGCCGCTCCATCCATAGGTTTTTCGCAATAATTTGTAAATGCTTTTACAGTATATGTTCCAGCAGTGGTAACATCATATAAAATAGGAAAACCAGTAGATCCAGCAACCTCTTGTGCCGTAATATCAACACCATTTCTTTGAAGAATATAGTTTACACCTGTTTCACTATTTTGCAAAATAAGTTGTGCCGTAGAACCACTACATATAGCAATATCTGATCCAAAAGAATAAACCGTCGGGGTCTTATATACTTTGGTAATATCACCACCACTCATTCCACCAATGAAAACACCATTGTTAAGCATTGTGAAATTGAATATAATATTAGCACCAAAATACTTTGGATCAACACGTTCCGGATAAAAAACAATTTCAAACCCATTATCGATAATATCAATCCAATCAGGATGAAACTGAGTTCCTTCTCCTGCCAAATTGGTTCTTATTTCCCAGGTAATTTCAGTAGCTTCCGGTGGAATAGCTACCCCTGGCACAATAGAAGAAGGTGCATCTTCAGAACAATAAGTAGTCTGAAGGGTTGGAATGTTTAATCCGGCAGTACTTTTTAGTTTACCACTAAAGCCAACAGATTGGAGAAACTCTTCATGAGATTTCTTCAAAATATTGAGTTCCGCTTTTGTGCGTTGCTTAACTTGATTACTCTGGGCAAGCAGAGAACCACCACTAATCAAAAGCACAAAACATGCTATCCAAAAGGCTGAAAATCTAATCTTTAAAGCCATAAATATCAATTTTATTAATACCAAAAGTGACAATTTACTTACCATTTGGGAAGGCTGCCACTCCATTTAAAGCACAAAAATACACTTATCAAAATAATATCCTACTGCTTTTCTACGTATTTAATTATATTTTGTTACATAAATAGAGAAAACAATAATATTATTTTTAACTATTTACTGTTCTATAATCCTTAGTCTCTTTAGAACATCGGTATTATCGTCAAATCTAATTCTAGCCATCTTTACATAATCACTCAGCCACTTCTGGAATTTAAGCATCGCCTCCTTTTTCTCTTTAGTAAGCATAATCAACTCACTTTCAACTTCTACTTTGTTATTATTAATAACTTCCAGTTCACTTAAGAACTTTTTTAAGGTATTAATAATATCAGCACTTATACCGAATTGCTCAATTTTGGTCATATAAGTTTCATTCCCTTCAAGGTTGACACAAAACTTTTTAACCTGCTCCATCCAGAGTTCCACATCCTTCTCTCTTTCACCCTCTAGCCATAAATCCTCTTTTGCCTTTGCATTATCCTGAAAAGCAATGCGGGCAATTTTAAGGGCGCGCATATATGTTTTACGCATCTCCTTTAGATGCTCAGAACGTTTTTTATTTACACTGAGTTTATCAGCAGTAAGCCGATCATGATTATCAAACTTACTCTTAAATAGAAGGAAACACTCCTCTCCTTCACTCAACTTTACTCTATTATAGCCAACATCAGCCATTGCGTCAGAGATAGCCCTGTCGTGAACAGCACACTCAATGAGTTGAGATGCAGCTTCCAGATAATCGGATTGCCTATAACGTGAATAATGCATTTAAGTCTAGTTAATATTTACCCAAATGAAGGGTGCTAATTCAATATTTATAAATATAAATCAAATGTAGATACAGTTTTTGATATTAGCAACATATTTATTCAAAAAATATAAAATATTTCAATTCAATATAATTAAAAGTAAAATCATATAATCAAAATTGACTTAATAAATCTAAAACTAGGTTCTACAAAATAAAATTAAACATATCAATAAATTATAAAGGATATATACTTTGAAAATGGAAATAGAAACTTATATTTGAATTATTATAGATATAATTAGGTTTGGAACTATTCGGAAACAAAAAAATACTTAGAAAATGAAATTATCATTTAGAATTCTATTAGCAGCTTTGTTATTAGGCGCATGCAATTTATCCCAAAACCCTAATAACCAAACAAGTAACGGAGAAACCACTAGTAATAAGCGTGAAAAGGATGACAAAAAAGCTAAAAGCAAAGTTTACAAGGCGGTTGCCAAAAAATATGAAGAGAAAAAAGAGCACTTAACCATAGACATTGATTACCTGCACTTTGATCATAGTTATCTCGACTCATTGATAACCAGTAATAACAAATCGGAAATAAATGAGATCTACCAAGCCTACAATGAAATGCTGGCAGAGAGAGAAAAGGACGAGGATGCTTATCAATATGAAAATGAACTAAACGTAGAGTACAAGTATTCAACTTATAAAAACCTGGTATCGATAGTGAAGTCAAGCTACACCTACTTAGGTGGTGCACACGGCATGAGCATTACAACCACATTTGTAGTAAATCCACAGAAAAGGGTGAAATATTCTCTTTCTGATTTCTTTAACGGAGATGTATTATCGTCGATACGTGAAAAAGTGAGGGCTGCACTGGTTAAAGAACTTGAATTTTCGGATTTTATTGAAGATGGCACAAGAAGCATTAGTGACTTTTCATCATTCAGTCTGGCTAACGACAGCATTACATTCTATTTCAATCCGTACCAGGTAGCGCCATATTACTTAGGATCGCCAACAGTGAGATTAAGTACAAAAGATTTACCAGAATTTAGAATGCCGTAATACTCAATAAATAAAACCTTGAGGATACATTAATATTATATTAATATATTCCTTGTTATTTATTCAACTTTCGCAAGTAAATTAATTAGTTGATTTGCAATAAGATAGTAGAATGTTTATTAGGCAAAGCCACTGATAATCAGTATCTTTAAGTCACAAAACAAAATCCATAAAATATGTCACCAAACAAAGACATTACAATACTTATCATAAATAAATAACTTTTTTACTATAAGTGAAAAGGATATTTAATGGTTAATGAGATCTCTCACTTCGTTCGAGATGACGGATAGCTTAC
>CAZWOA010000160.1:0-4405 GCA_964635545.1 uncultured Marinilabiliaceae bacterium | reverse complement strand
CAACAATCACTATCATCACAATCCATACTGCCAGATATCCATAGCGCCACGACAACTCGGGCATAAATTTAAAATTCATACCATAAACGCCCACCAGAAATGTGAGTGGAATAAATATTGCCGAAATTGTGGTTAATGTCTGCATAACTTTATTCATCCTATAACTGATATTGGCAAGGTGAAGCTCCTTAATGTTGTTAACCATCATAATATAAAAATCAATATTATCGAGCATCTGGATGACATGGTCGTTTATATCTCTGAAGTACTTATAGTTATCATAACTAATACTTATAAAGTCGCCCCTACCAAGTTTACCTGATGCTTCACGAAGCGGGAAAATACCCTTACGAAGTAGCAACAAACTACTACTTATATGTTGAATATATTGTATATAACGTCGATGCTCATTACGAATCGGGTCGAGCGAATCAACTATCTGTATATAATCCTCAATAACAGAGTAATAGCTATCAACCAAAGTGTCAATAATAGAGACAAACAGATAATCGGCACCACGATTTAAGATATTATTATTTGTGGCTTTAAGCCTGTTGCGAAGTGAATCAAGACGATTATCCTGCTCTTCGCTCAATGTTATAACAGTATTGTTTTTAAGTATTATAGCAACTTGATGCGAATTTAATGCTTCACTCCCTTCTTCAATATCAAATAACTTCAGAATAATCATTAAAGTATCGTCCAACTCATCAACTTTGGGGCGCTGGGTGGTATTTACCACATCTTCCAAAAACAGAGGATGAATATCGTATCGTTTACCTAGCAAACTAACTATGCCTTCATCGTGAAGTCCAACAACATCAAGCCATTGAACTCCATCAACATCAGCAATATTATTAATGTCATTTACAGGAGTTATAGTTACAGCCCCTTCATAGAATAATGTGGATGTAACTTCCGGCTTAAATTCCTTAATTTTACCCACATACACGACAGAACCTTGTGGCATTCCTGCTTTTTTTGAGTTTTTATGATGCATAAGATTATCCTACTTCTTGTTTTTGATGATATAAATATAGTAAATTTCAATAGGTTAACATCGATTAACCTTGATTTTGACTAATGATTACTAACTTTGCATCAAAGTTTACGATATGGCAAAAGGGTTGTTCATAATACTTGCGTTTCTCGCATTGGGCGAGGTGGTAAGCTATCTGATAAATGGGTTTATACCGGGAAGTGTGTTAGGCATGATTTTACTTTTTGCATCACTTCAACTGAGACTCATAAAACCAAGAAGTATTGAAAAAGTATCGATATTTCTCACAAAAAACATGGCACTATTCTTCGTTCCTGCCGGAGTAGGCCTTATGGCATCGTTTCACCTCTTGGGTGCTCACTGGATTTCGATATTGGCAGCATCGCTCATAAGCACTCTTCTTGTTATTGCTACCGTTGCACTTATTCAAGAAAAATATGGAAAACATTAATGTAATTGTTCAATCAGAGCCATTTATTTTGGCGTTGGTGCTTGGAAGCTACTCAATTGGTGTGTGGGCACAAAAAAGAACAAAATCCAAACTGCTTAATCCACTAATTACTTCAATAGCCCTCATAATAACCACTCTTTTATTATTAAATATTGATTATGAGACATTTGCAAAAAAGAGCCATTTCATAGATTTTATGCTTGGCCCTTCGGTGGTTGCCCTCGGATATCTGCTTCACAAACAGATTGGACATATTAAAGGTAATGTAATGAGCATAGCATCGGCACTGGTTATTGGCGGTATTGTAGGTGTGGTGAGCGTAATATTAATATGCAAAGTGCTTGGCGCATCGCCCGAAGTAACGGCATCTATGCAGCCCAAATCGGTAACAACACCCATTGCCATAGGCCTTTCAATACGGTCGGGCGGAATACCGGCATTGACGGCTGTGGTGGTTATAGCATGCGGAATATTGGGAAGCATTGCCGGCCCGTGGGTGCTCGACAAATTAAAGATAAAGAGTAAAGTTGCACGCGGACTCGCCTTAGGAGCTGCATCACACGGCATAGGCACTGCCCGAGCCATGGAGATGGGTCCCATTGAAGGGGCTATTGGCGGCATGGCTATCGGACTGATGGGCGTGGTTACTGCAATACTGATTCCGATAATAGAAAAACTGATTTAAAGAGCAATTATAATGCTGATATTAAATGCCCAATTATCGCGTTCATTAGCAAGACGATAGTTTCCAAGCCTGTAATGGGCACCAAAACCATACTTTATCAGCAATAGGTTGAAGAAATTATCAACCACAACACCTGCTTCATAGAAACCTCTGTCGTAGGTGCGATAAATATTTGATTTATTACTCCATCCGGCAGCGGCCGTAACTCCTATCTCGGGCTTAAAACGCCCCGATGCTCTATTGAAAAGATACAAATCGTGCCTGAAAAAGAGGTGCTGAAAATCGGACACCGCAAATTCGTTGGGCCGCATGGTGGCAAAAGTATATGGTATTTCAAGACCAATTTTCTTACGTGTACCCATGGCGCTATATAAAAGTGCGTCGGGATGCGAACCGTCAATCACACCCACTTCGGCACGCAGGCGAGTAATGCTCCACTGCTGAAAACGTATATTCTGATGAATTCTAATCTCTGCCCTGTTATATTGAAAAGAACCACCCTCATCTCCCCTACCCGAAGCAAGATTGAGCCACACAACGGGTAAGGACGAATGTTGCCTGAATAATCCGAACACATTTTTCATCTGTCGCTGTCCCGGCATCCATTTCAGCTTAACAGATAATTCTCCGTTGGTATATTTGGGTGCAACGTAAGGTTCATCATCAAAAATAAAAGGATAAGGAATCTTTGGAACAACCGATGAGTAGGATACGCCCACCGACGCATCGAGATTGCGAGCCAATGAAAGTATTAATTCACCCTCTGCAAGCCTTTCCCTATCCATAGTCTCGGGTATGAAACTGCCAAGAAACTCCTGAGTACCATTATCGCTGCCTGCAAGAAATGAAAATGCCCCGGTTTGAGCCACATCATCGGCAACTTTCACACGCAAAGAGCTGCTATTCTGGAATTTATATGATGCCACACCACCATATTTCCACGCCTCATCGCCAAAGCCATACACAGCATATCCACCGATGGATAGATTTCGCCACATCCTGTCGTTGGTATAAAGTCCAATGCCGGTTTTAAATCCCTCATAATCATTATAACCCAGCAGTTTACGATAATCTAAATTCAACTTGCCTATTGGTATGTAACCTTTAAGCAAGTCGCGCTGCATCATCACAATATCATCTAATGGCCGCCTACGACTTATGCTATCCAGCAGGGCAATTACCATCGAATCGGATGCCGTAAGGGGTATCTGCCTGAAATTACTGAGTTTATCATCATCCGAAGTAATATTATCGGCATTGAATTCAGCTCCCGAGAAGGTCTTTTTATCAAATTCAGGATTAAAATCAACTGTGGCAACATAGCTTGTGCCATTGGCCACCACAGGAATTTTGAGTGACGGAGTGGTGAGCTTCAAGCGACTCTCGAGCTGCTGAGGAAACCACGTCCCATTATCATGACGCTTGTAATTCTGACTGATAGTGAGCACAATAGGTGCATCTACTGCCGAGGTGGAAGCAGAAACAGTTTTCACCACATACTCCGGTAGCTGAATATGAAAAGAGCCACGAAGAGTTTTTGCAAGCGTGCCACGCTTCGGGAAAAACGATATATATAAAGTGGTATCGCCCTGCGAACTGTTAATGGTATCCTCAAGAATGAAATTATAATTGCGAAGACCGGCACTGCTCACAGGGTTTACATACTCCTCGCCAAGTAGCGATATATGAGGTGAATAGAAGCTAAAAGGCTGAATTTGAGCAGGTATAAATGCCAGCGACGGATCTTTGAAACCACTTACCCTCCCGGTAATCATACGCTCCGAATGTTTTGATGGCGCCTTATTACTTTTCTCCGACACACTCTCTATAAGCAAAAAATTATCAGTGCTTCGGGTTGGTGATATTTTCTGGGCATCAACAAACGAAAACACCATTTTGTGATATAGGGTGCATTTATAATCAAAGTTTTTATCCGGATTATGACTAGGCGCATTCGCCACCACCCTACGCATAACATCCACGGCCGGGTTCATATCGGGAGTAACCGTAACCTGCTGAAGATTAACCGGTTTGGCCAAAAGATATACATTACCGGCCTTAACAACCGACTCAACACCCACTGTTACAGACTGATAGCCCACACACGAGAACTGTATCAATTTATCTTCATCAGCAATAGACAAAGAAAACACACCTTGCAAATCGCTTATCACGCCCCGCTGTGTTCCCTTAATCTGAATATTCACAAACGGAACCGGCTGTCCGGTAGTTTTATCTATCGTGGTGCCGGCCAAGGTGGGTTGGGCCT
>CAZWOA010000159.1:0-4421 GCA_964635545.1 uncultured Marinilabiliaceae bacterium | reverse complement strand
ATTTATAATTATATTTTTATTTCAGTAGTTTATAATGGCCATTATCGGTAAAGCATTGTTTTATTTTAATATATTTAATGCCTGATAAATTTCTGTGGAATTATTTAAAATAATTACGTTTCATGACTGATTCATACCGTCATAAGGGGTTGCGCATGAGGCTGATGGCCGAACTTGAGCAGAAAGGCATCACCAGCAGTGCTGTTCTTAAGGCTATTGGCAATGTGCCGCGTCACCTTTTTATCGAGAGTGGATTCATAAATTTTGCCTATAAAGATATGGCTTTCCCCATTGCGGCGGGACAAACCATTTCGCAACCATATACAGTTGCTTTTCAAACTCAGTTGTTGAATATTGCCAAGGGCGAAAAGGTGCTTGAGGTGGGTACCGGGTCGGGATATCAGGCTGCGGTGCTTGCCGAGATGGGCGCATCGCTCTATACTATTGAGCGTCAATATGAGCTGTATAGAATTACCAAGCCTCTCCTAGAGTCAATGGGCTATCACATAAGGTTCTATTTTGGCGATGGCTATAAAGGATTGCCCGATGAAGCTCCTTTTAATAAGATAATTGTTACTGCCGGTGCCCCTTTTGTGCCCGAAGCTTTGCTGCTGCAGCTTGCTGTTGGTGGCGTAATGGTGATTCCGGTGGGCGATGTTAAACAAAAGATGATTAAGATTGTCAGACTATCCGATGAGGAGTTTGAACAGACCGACATGGGAATATGTGCTTTTGTGCCTATGCTGGAAGGAATAAATAGATAATAAAGTAAAAATATGATAAATGTAGATGTGTTGGTATTCAGTCCTTTTCAGGAGAATACCTATATTTTGAGCGATGCCACTGGCGAGTGTGTAATAGTTGATCCAGGTTGCCTTAGCGATGATGAAAATAATCATTTGGTGCAGTTTATCGACTCCAAAGGGTTGAAACCAGTGAGAATAATATTTACCCACCTCCATCTCGATCATGTGTTTGGAAGCCGATTCGCTAAGAATCATTACAACATTCCTACGGTGGCTCATGCAGGCGATGCTCCCGTATTGGCCAATACTAAAAATTATGCCACCATGTTTGGCATTACCATGAATGACAATCCGGCACCAATAGATGTTTTTATTGAAGATGGCGGCACTGTTACTTTCGGTAATAGCACGCTGAAGGCAATTCATGCTCCGGGGCACTCACCCGGAAGTATTGTGTATTACTCTGAGGCTGATGGTTTTTGTATTGCCGGTGATGTGCTTTTCCGCCAGAGCATAGGCCGCACCGATTTGCAGGGCGGTGACCATCAAACATTAATTGCATCAATTATTAACAGGCTTATGGTGCTACCCGATGATACAAAAGTATTTCCGGGTCATGGGCCGGCCACCACAATAGGCTTTGAGCGAAATAATAATCCATATTTGTGATTGATAGAGCAAAAGTCATTGTCTGCTTCATTGAAATTATGCATTTTTAAGGGTTTTTAATTTGTATTCAGAAACGTAAAAATATTTCACATGGCTACAGAAAAATTTGTTACCCGCCACATTGGCCCCCGTGGAGCTGAAATCAAGGTTATGCTCGACAAACTCGGGCTTAATTCGGTAGATGAGCTTATCGACCAAACGGTGCCGGCATCCATCAGGCTTAAAGAGCCTATGAAACTCGACACAGGCCTTACCGAGCGTCAGTATTTCCGTAAGGTGCTCGATGTAGCATCAAAAAATAAGGTATTCAATACCTATATCGGAATGGGCTATTACGACACCATCACTCCGGCACCTATTCTTCGTAATGTACTTGAGAATCCGGTGTGGTACACTTCATATACTCCTTATCAAGCCGAGGTTTCGCAAGGCAGGCTGGAGGCTCTGCTCAACTTCCAGACAGTAATTACCGAGCTTACCGGAATGCCCATTGCCAACGCATCGCTGCTTGATGAAGCTACAGCAGCTGCCGAGGCTATGATAATGATGTTCAACGCCCGGCCAAGGGCTAAAGCCAAGGGTGGTGCCAATGTTTTTCTGGTGGATAACAATATCTGGCCACAAACAAAGGCAGTGCTTGAGACTCGTGCACAACCGCTTGAAATAGAGCTTAAATATGCCTGCTTCAGCGAGATGAAGTTCGATGATAATGTGTTTGGAGTACTTGTTCAGTACCCCGATAGCAATGGCGAGGTGCGCGACTATGCTGCATTTACTGCCCAGGCACATGATGGCGGTTGTACAGTTGCCGTGGCTGCCGACCTGATGAGCCTTGTGGTGTTTGAAGCCCCGGGTGTATGGGGTGCCGATATTGTGTTGGGGTCGTCACAAAGATTCGGAATACCGATGGGCTACGGAGGTCCTCATGCGGCATTCTTTGCCACCCGCGAGGAGATGAAACGCTCTATGCCAGGACGTATAATTGGTGTATCGAAGGATGCCAACGGTAAACGCGCCCTGCGAATGGCTCTCCAAACTCGCGAACAGCATATCAAACGCGAAAAAGCAACTTCTAATATCTGTACCGCACAGGCACTGCTTGCCACCATGGCATCGTTCTATGCCGTATATCATGGTGCCGAAGGGTTGTCAATGATTGCCAACCGCATTCACACTATCGCATCTTTACTATCATCCGAAGTTACAAAACTGGGCTACAAACAGTTGAATGTCAATTATTTTGATACTCTTCGTTTTGTTGTTCCCGAGGAGGTTAAACTTCAGGATATTGAGAGATTATCGCTTGAACGTGAGATGAACTTCCGCTACTTCAGCAATGGCGATGTGGGGTTAAGCATTGATGAGACTACCAATATTGAAGATGTAAACCTTATCCTTGAGGTGTTTGCCAAAGCGGCATCAAAAAATGCTACTCGCATAAATGTGCTGCCCGAAGGCGAGTATTCAGGTATCTTGAAACGTACTACACCATTCCTTGTTCAGGAGGTGTTCAATAAATATAGAAGTGAGACTGAGCTGATGCGTTATATCAAGATGCTGGAACGCAGAGATATATCGCTTGCCCACTCTATGATTCCGCTTGGGTCGTGTACTATGAAGCTAAATGCCGCTACCGAGATGCTGCCGCTTAGCTGGTTGCAGTTTGGCGGTATTCACCCCTTTGTACCCAAAGATCAGGCTGCCGGATACCATGAGATGTTCCAGGAGCTGCGCCACGACCTTTCGGTTATTACCGGATTTGCCGATATGAGCCTGCAACCCAACTCGGGTGCCGCCGGTGAATATGCCGGAATGATGGTGATACGTGCCTATCATAAGCACAATAATGAGGAGCACCGCAAAACTGTGCTTATACCCACCAGTGCACACGGTACAAACCCAGCCACAGCAGTGATGGCCGGCATGGATATAGTACTGGTTAACTGTGATGAGCGTGGAAATATCGATGTTGAAGATCTTAAAGCAAAGGCGGTTCAGCATAAAGATACCCTGGCAGCACTTATGGTTACTTATCCGTCAACCCACGGTGTATTTGAAGAGGGAATAATTGAGATGTGCGATGTTATTCACCAGAATGGCGGTCAGGTATATATGGATGGTGCCAATATGAACGCACAGGTAGGACTTACCAGTCCCGGCTTTATAGGTGCTGATGTGTGCCACCTGAACCTTCATAAAACCTTTGCCATACCTCACGGTGGAGGTGGACCCGGCGTAGGCCCTATCGGAGTGGCCAAGCACTTGGTGCCGTTCCTGCCTTCGCATCCCGTTACCGACAATAGCCATCATGGCATAAGCGCTGTATCGGCAGCCCCATGGGGAAGTGCCAGCGTAATGTCTATTACCTACGGATATATTAAGATGATGGGAGGTGACGGACTTACTGAAGCTACCAAAATTGCAATCCTGAATGCCAACTATATGGCTGAGTGCCTGAAAGATGACTATGGCGTGCTATATACCGGTGCCAAAGGCCGTGTAGCACACGAGATGATACTTGAGTGCCGTCAGTTTAAAGGCCTTGCCAACGTGTCGGAAACAGATATCGCCAAACGCCTTATGGATTATGGCTATCACGCTCCAACACTATCATTCCCGGTGCATGGCACATTGATGATTGAGCCCACCGAGAGTGAATCGCTCGTAGAACTCGACCGCTTTATTGATGTTATGAAGAGTATAAGGCGCGAGATTACCGAGATAGAAGAGGGCAAAGCCGATAAGGAGGATAATGTGCTTAAAAACGCACCTCACCCCGAGTATAGCATTGTGGCCGATGAGTGGAATCACTCCTATGGGCGCGAAAAAGCTGCATACCCGCTTGAGTGGATACGCGAAAATAAATTCTGGGTTAACGTGGCCCGTGTTGATGATGCTTACGGCGACCGCAACTTGGTGTGTACCTGTGGTTCGCCCGAGGATTATGTGTGATTTGTAAAATAATGATTTGATAGAGAGAGGTCGTAGTTTGTGCGGCCTCTTTTT
>CAZWOA010000158.1:3494-4551 GCA_964635545.1 uncultured Marinilabiliaceae bacterium | reverse complement strand
CCATCGCTATTTTCATTGAAAACCAAACGCACAGAGGTTATTTCCTTTCCATCAAGATCAAGTCTATACTCGGCAAATTGACCTGTTATGGGCGACACTACCAAAATAGAGTAATATTTAGCTGCCTGCCCCTTCTCCTTATCATCTTTGTTTTTCTCAATTTCGCATAACACATAAATTGAATTATCGGTGTTAAGATAGTAGTTCAGCACACTTAGTTTTCTATCTTCAACCGGTAAAGTGATATCAAAGTTGTGTATATTATTCATTTTAAGGTCATAAACCTTAAAGTTAAATGATTGATTATCATTTTTATTTTCAGCCAACATTTCGTAAGCGACCAAAAAATGGGTAGAATCAACAGAGGCTTCAATAGAAAAAGTGCCATGTTTTTTACGGTTTTTGGCATTATGTTCACCCAGAACTTTAAGCTCTTTTTCTAACTTGCCTTCTTCTGTTATTGATCCGGCAATAAGAGTGTGGTTAGAATTAGCTTTATTGTAACTCTGAAAAAAGGACAATGAAAGATCGCCAAAAAACACAGTGCCGTTATGCCCCCACTCCTTTGCATTAAGTACTCCAACATCATTTTTTACGTTATTCTTCTTAATCCAATTTTGGCTTTTAACATCTAAAGAATTTTGATCTAACGTAATGAGTGACAATTGTTGATCCATAATTGTTTCCACCAATATTCTATCGCCATCAATACCTATATCGCCAAACAGAGTGTTCCGCTTCGATTTAATTTCTTCGCTGGACTCGACCTTTAAACAGGGTTCCACTTTTAGTTGGGCATGGCTCAGAAGGCCAATAAATACAATACTAAATGTTGTAAAAAATCTAATTCTCATAATATTATGGGTTAAATGATTTTGAAAATTTTAATATCTAACTAAATAAATCAGGGGCAAAAATATAAAATAATTTATATAAGTTTGCCATCTCAAAAGTAAAACCCAAAATTATTGTTTTATACTATGAAAAAATTATTTACAGTACTATTTTTATTGGCAAATATCACTATTTCGGCACAAGAGACCGTTAAAATAGTAAC
>CAZWOA010000158.1:2302-3394 GCA_964635545.1 uncultured Marinilabiliaceae bacterium | reverse complement strand
GCTTTAATAGAAGCAGCGATACACACGAAAAATTCGGTTACGATTTTACAGATATAAACCTTCGTGTAGGTATTCAAGATGAGAACTGGTGGTCGTGGAATATTTATTATGACATGTATTTGGGTCTTGGTTATAGAATGGCCGAAATACACAGATCTACAATACCGGGGAATGAGTTTATAATTCCTTCAACCGAAAAAAACAATAGATTGCAAATACTTATGGGATTGAAAATTTCTATTCCATTCTAATGATGAAAAACTATCAAAATAGACGATGTAGCACACTTTTAATAGCGCCAATGTGCAATTATTTTATATTACGGCAATAATGCACTATATTTGCATCCACCAAATAAAAAGTGCAATAATAGTTATAACGTAATATAAATCAGAAACAACCGTTTTGGTTTTTCTTAGTAAATTCTTTTTTTGAGATGAAAGACATTACAAATTGTCCAAAATGCGATATGGACAACACCTATTTTGATGGAACACAGTATGTTTGTCCCGATTGTGGTAATGAGTGGAGCGGCCATGCCGATGAAACGGCATCCGATAGTGTGGTGAGAGACAGTAATGGCACCGAACTTGTTGATGGAGACGCAGTTACAGTAATAAAAGACCTTAAGGTAAAGGGCTCATCAATGGTGATTAAGCGCGGCACAAAGGTTAAAAGTATTCGCCTGACAGAAAATCCCGAAGAGGTAGATTGCAAAATTGATGGCAGCAGCATCGTACTAAAAACCTGCTTCCTGAAGAAATAAAATTACAGTAAAAGTAAACGTATAAACGAAACCCGGAGTTTTCTTCGGGTTTCGTTTTTTTTCAAACCATTATGATTCTGATATTCAGCTACTTTCCCTATTTTACTTTTAAACTCTTTTACTCTTAAACTTTCTCACCCTTAAACTCTTTTACTTTATATACTCTCAAACTCCTATATCTTCTTCTTTGCCATCATTTTAAACAGTTCGCCAAAGGCAACTACAAACGAACCTGTAACAATGGCAATCAACCAGTTAACAAGAGAAACCGCCTCATTTCCAAAGGCAACCTGAAGCACAGGAACCACAGTTGTGAGCCACATGAG
>CAZWOA010000158.1:0-2202 GCA_964635545.1 uncultured Marinilabiliaceae bacterium | reverse complement strand
GATTGATGATACCATCACTTACTACACGCGGACGGTTTTTCATAATTCCTTTTTCGCTTGTTTCAAGACTCAAAGCAATGGCAATCAATCCGTCGAGCAGGAAGTTGATAAACAGAATCTGCACCGGGGTTAAAGGTAATTTCATGCCAAATATAAATGCAAGCATCAGCGCAAATACAGTACCTGCATTTCCACTAAGCAGGAATATAAGGAACTTGCGGATATTCTCAAAAATGGTGCGTCCCTCCTCGATTGCAGCCACAATGGTTACAAAATTATCATCTGTAAGTATCATATCAGCTGCTTCCTTGCTAACGTCGGTACCAGTGATACCCATTGCAACACCAATATTTGCCTTTTTAAGTGCAGGTGCATCATTAACGCCATCGCCGGTCATAGATACCACAAACCCTTGACGCATAAGCGAATCTACAATACGAAGTTTATGTTCGGGAGCTATGCGCGCAAACACATTGGCCTCATTCACAACCTTATCGAGTTGCTCGTCGCTCATCTGTGCCACTTCAAGGCCTGAAAATACCTGAGATTCATGCTCTGCGATATTCAGCTCTTTGGCTATTGCAAAAGCGGTATTTTTATGGTCGCCAGTAATCATTATAGTACGTATTCCTGCCTGATGACACTCAGCAATGGCAGGTTTTACCTCCTCACGCGGCGGGTCGATCATTGCCACAAAACCCACAAGAGTCATATCTTTAAGCGCATCACCCGTAAGTTCTGTTCCATTTTCAACCTCTTTATAACACACCGCAATAACACGAAGTGCCTGATTAGAATAGCTATCAACCTGTTTATCAAGCAATTTGGCTGTATCACCATCAATAGCACCTATTTCAGTTTTAGTACATTTATGGCGGATAACCTCGAAGGCACCTTTTGCTATAAATATTGTTTTGCCGTTGTTGGTATGGGCAGTGGCCATATATTTCTTATCCGAAGTAAACGGAATCTCATCAACACGTGGAAATTGCTGAATCACAGCCCTATCGTCAATGCCGGCCTTACGAGCAGCAGTTATGAAAGCACCTTCAGTGGGGTCGCCCAGCACATCCCAGCCTTCATCGGTTAGTTTAAGCTCGGCATCGCCACACAACACGCCATAGGACAGCAGTTTATGCATATTAGCATCCGACTTGTCGGCATCCCCAACAATATCACCTTCGGGGCTATAACCACTTCCTTTAACGTCGAACTGCTTTCCGGCAGCAAATATTTTACGCACCGTCATGGCATCTTTAGTTAGCGTTCCGGTTTTATCGGTACAGATAACATTAACGGCTCCAAGGGTCTCAACTGCAGGCAGTTTGCGTATAAGGGCATGACGCTTAACCATACGCTGCACTCCAAGGGCAAGACCTATGGTAACCACGGCAGGCAATGCCTCGGGGATAATTGCCACCGCAAGGGCTATGGCCCATATAAAAGCATCGAGAAGGCTACTTCCCTGAGTGAAATATGAGAATGACGACAGAATAACCGCAATCACTATTGCAATGATGCCTATCTGGCTACCAAGTTTATCGAGGTTTTTCTGAAGCGGAGTCTGCTCAGTTTTTGTATTTTCGAGCATGGTGGCAATCTTACCGAATTCGGTATCTTTACCCGTTCCCACCACAACACCTCGTCCACGACCGTTAGACACCGAAGTGCCCATATAAAGCATATTTTTGCGGTCGCCCAGCGGACAATCCTCCTGCTCCACCTCATCAGTATTCTTCTCCACGGCCAACGACTCGCCAGTTAGTGCGGCCTCTTCAATCTGCAGGTTATTACATTCGGTAATCCTGATGTCGGCCGGTACCTTATTGCCATAGCTTATAATCACCACATCGCCGGGCACCAGTTCGGTAGCAGGTATCTCCACCGACTCACCATCGCGCACCACGGTAGCATTGGGTGATGCCATCTTGCGCAGGGCTTCTAGGGCTTTCCCGGCCTGATACTCTTGCAGAGTGCCAAGAACAGCAGCAAGAGCCACGATAATGAATATTGATATCGCCTCAACATGCTTATCAAGGAAAAGAGATATAGTAGCCGAGATTATAAGTACTATAATAAGTATATTAATAAATTGGGATAGGAAAATCTTCCAGAATGATGATTTTTCGTTGGATGCAAGTTCATTGGGGCCATATTGTTCCAGTCGGCGAGCAGCCTCATCGGCCTTTAGCCCCTGTTCTG
>CAZWOA010000157.1:0-4822 GCA_964635545.1 uncultured Marinilabiliaceae bacterium | reverse complement strand
ATGTATCACAAAAACTAACTAACAAAGTTATTATGACACAAAAAATGATTATTCTGATGCTGGCCTGTATGATGTCATTGACATACTTGACTGCTCAAGGATACAAAAACGGTCCTGCGGAGAAGGATTTTGCAGGCTATCTGTTCAGCTATTTTAAGGGTAATGATGTAGTGGATGAAGCAATTTGTTTTGCCATTAGCCGGGACGGATACAACTATATGGCACTCAACGACAACACCCCCATAATCGACTCAAAACAGATAAGCTCCACAGGCGGAGTGCGCGACCCTCACATACTGAGATGCGAAGATGGAAAGACCTTCTACATGGTGGTTACCGACATGACTTCATCAAAAGGCTGGGACTCAAACCGTGCCATGGTGTTGCTAAAATCTACCGACCTGGTTAACTGGACCTCTTCAATTATCAATATCCAAAATAAATACGAAGGCCAGGAGGAACTCAAAAGAGTGTGGGCGCCACAAACAATCTATGACCCTGCTGCAAAAAAATATCTTGTTTACTGGTCGATGCAATATACCGGTGGTGCCGATATCATCTATTATGCTTATGCAAACAGCGATTTCACCGATTTTGAAGATGAACCCAAGCAGCTCTTCTTCCCCAAAAACGGTAAATCATGCATAGATGGCGACATCATCTATAAAAACGGACTGTTCTACATGTTCTATAAAACTGAGGGACACGGCAACGGCATCAAGCTGGCAATCACCGATTCGCTAACGTCGGGAGTGTGGATTGAGCAACCGGGCTATAAGCAACAGACAAAAGATGCCGTGGAGGGTTCGTGCGTGTTCAAACTCATCAATCAGGATAAATATATTCTGATGTATGATGTATATGGAAAAGGCAAATATCAGTTTTGCGAGAGCTACGACCTCGACCGCTTTTCAGTGGTTGACAAACATATAACAATGAACTTCAAGCCACGCCACGGAACGGTTATACCTGTTACACAGCGCGAACTGAAAGCACTTACCGATAAATGGGGAGTACCCGAAGGCTTTGATATGCCGGCGGATAAAAATCCTGTTATCGAAGGTTTCTATGCCGATCCGGAGGTGCTATATTCCGAAAAGACAGGCAAATACTACATCTACCCCACCAGCGACGGTTATGATGCCTGGAGCGGTTACTATTTCAAAACATTCTCATCCACCGATTTGAAAGAGTGGAAAGATGAAGGCGTAATTATCGACCTGAAGAAAGATGTGTCGTGGGCCAATGGTAATGCGTGGGCTCCATGTATCGTTGAAAAGAAGACAGGAAAAAATAAGTACAAATATTATTACTACTTCAGTGGCGGACAGGACGGAGGCAAAAAGAAAATAGGAGTTGCTGTTGCCGACCACCCCACCGGCCCGTTCAAGGACTCGGGCAAGCCGCTTATCGACTTCTACCCCGAAGGAATAACTCATGGCCAACAGATTGACCCCGACGTATTTACCGATCCCAGAACAGGTAAAAGTTACATATTCTGGGGTAATGGATATATGGCTGGTGCCGAGCTGAACAAAGATATGGTATCGATAAAACCCAACACCGTGAAAGTGATGACCCCCGATGCCACTTTCCGCGAGGCAGTTAATGTATTCTACCGCAAAGGGTTATACTATTTCCTTTGGTCGGAGGATGACACCCGCAGTCCCAACTACAGAGTGCGCTATGCTACAGCCACTTCGCCTATGGGACCGCTTACCATACCTGAAAACAACATAGTGATAAAGCGTGACGACGCAAACGGCATATACGGTGCCGGCCACAACTCGATACTTCAAATTCCTGGAACCGACGAGTGGTACATAGTGTATCACCGCATCCACCGCCCCGATGGCATCAACATGCCCGAGGGTGCCGGAGGTTACCACCGTGAGGTTTGCATCGACAAGATGGAGTTTGACGGCATAAAAATAAAAGAGGTAAAACCTTCGTTATAACATTTTTGTAGTCCCACTTAAGGGTGTCAGGAGAGCAAAATTAGAGTTCTTGCAGTATATTTTTCTGAAAAAATTCTATGATGTAACAACTTTCCCAACACCCTTAATTTTTTCTTCGGTATTACGATAAAATTGCGTAGATTCGCAACTTACGTCCGTGAAAATTCTTATAAAACTTGAATATATCATGCAAAAGATGCCAATATCCGCAGCAGCATTTACCGATACCAAACCACACTATGAAATACTTAACGGCCTAAGGGGCGTGGCAGCCATCATCGTTGTGATTTTTCACATCTTCGAGGCATTTGCAACCAGCCACCTCGACCAAAACATAAATCACGGATATCTTGCCGTCGATTTTTTCTTTATCCTTTCGGGTTTTGTTATCGGTTATGCCTATGATGACAGATGGGGCAAAATGAGCATCTTGGAGTTCTTCAAACGACGGATTATACGCCTGCAACCCATGGTGGTGATGGGCGCAGTGATAGGTGCGGTGATGTTCTACACCCAGGTTACATTGCCCGAATATTGGGACGTTTCTAAAGTAACCATCGGGGCGCTGCTGTTTGCAACACTTATCAACGCACTGCTTCTACCTGCAACTACAGGTGCGGAAGTTCGCGGACTAGGCGAGATGTTCCCACTCAACGGTCCGTCGTGGTCGCTGTTCTTCGAATATATTGCAAATATATTGTATGCACTATTCATCAGGCGATTGCCAACAGTAGCACTTACCGTATTGGTGGCGCTTTCGGGCAGTTCGCTGGCCTACTATGCCATAGCAGGCGCAGGAGGTGATATTTGCGTGGGCTACTCGCTCACCAACACAGAGTTCACAGGAGGTTTCTTAAGGGTGCTGTTCTCATTTTCGGCAGGCCTTCTGCTATTCCGCCTATTCAAACCTGCCAATATTAAAGGCTCATTCTGGATAGGAACCATTGCGCTAATAGTGCTACTCGCCATGCCACGCATAGGCGGTGCCGATAACCTTTGGATGAACGGTCTTTACGACACACTGTGTGTAATTGTGTTTTTCCCGCTGCTGGTTTACCTTGGTGCATCGGACAAAAGCAACAATAGAACACTGATAAAATCGTGCAAGTTCCTGGGCGACATGTCGTACCCGCTATACATGGTTCACTACCCGTTTATATATCTCTACTACGGATGGGTAAAAAACAACAACTACACATTCATAGAATCCATATGGGGAGCGGCCGGCGTAGTGGTTATTAGTTTCGCACTTGCCTACCTGAGCCTTAAGCTATTCGACATACCAGTGAGACGATATTTATCGGGAAAGTTTTTGAGACGAGGGTAAACTAATATTCAGGAACAAAGACATCATCTATCACAACCCTGATTTACAACATATTACAAATAAATAAAGTTTGTAAATTTGGACTACGGTGAAAAAATGAGTTAATAAACTTTGTAGGAGAGAAGAAAGTAGAAAATTTAAACGAAAAATTAATGACCTTAAACAGTTTAGAGTGGAATCAGACTACGAAAACATTGAAGTAAATTCTGACAAGGGGAATGAAGCTTACAAAAAAGCAAATGAAATAAGGTCTTACATTATAAATAATTTTAATGTATGCTGCCGATACATTATTAACATTGAGGTCAATGCTATAAAAACAGCCCTTATCTCCTTACTGTGGTTACTTTCCTATACAAAAATTCTTAAATATATTGCCAAGAACCTCATCACTAGATATTTGCCCAGTAATCTCACCAAGGTAATAGAGTGCTTCGCGGATGTCCTGCGACACAAAATCGCCCGAAACGCCGCTTTTTAGTCCGCCAAGAACTCGGATAATTGCCTCTTCGCTCTTTTTAAGCGACTCGTAATGACGTATATTGGTAACTATCACCTCATCGCTCTCCACTGCCTCCATATTTACAGTGGTAATCAGCTCATTAATAAGTTTATCCATATTAATACCCTCGCGTGCCGAAATTGGCACCACCACATCACTCTGCGCCAACTCATGGAACGATGCTTTGCTGAATCGCTCAAACTGGCCGGGCTCAATCAGGTCCGTTTTATTAACCACCACAATCAATTTCTGACTGCTGTCGGTCATGCGACTCTTCACAGCCGCCACTGCTTCATGTATCTTTGGGTCGCTATCGGTAGCATCTATAAGCAGAAGCACGATGCTGGCCTGCCCTATCTTCGCAAATGTACGGTTGATACCTATATTTTCAATGGTATCGTCGGTTTTGCGGATGCCTGCCGTGTCGATAAACCTAAACGTAATGCCTTCAATATTAATGGTATCTTCAATAACGTCGCGGGTTGTACCATGAATATCGCTCACTATGGCACGCTCCTCGTTAAGCAATGCGTTGAGCAATGTGCTTTTGCCGGCATTGGTATGACCAACTATTGCTACCGGAATACCGTTTTTAATGGCATTACCAAGCGAGAACGATTTGATTAGCTTTGACAGAAGGGCTTCAATACGGTCAACAAGCGTGATTAGCTGGCTGCGGTCGGCAAACTCAACATCCTCCTCGCTGAAATCGAGTTCCAGCTCCATCAATGTGATGAAATGCAGCAGTTGGTCGCGTAAATTTTGAAGTTCCATTGAGAACCCGCCACGCATCTGCCGCAGTGCCACCCGCCTGGCAGCTTCACTCTGTGAAGCAATAAGGTCGGCCACCGCTTCTGCCTGACTCAAGTCCATCTTACCATTAATAAAGGCGCGCTGTGTAAACTCACCCGGGCGTGCAAGTCTTGCACCCTTGGTAACCAACAGTTCCATAATCTGCTGCTGCACCACCACCGATCCGTGGCACGATATCTCCACAATATCCTCACCTGTAAAAGAGTGTGGAGCACGAAACAG
>CAZWOA010000156.1:0-4872 GCA_964635545.1 uncultured Marinilabiliaceae bacterium | reverse complement strand
TCTGAATCACTCGCAGGTGAGTTAGATACTCCTGACCGAATGTCATCCAGAAACGGGCGCGCTTAATGGTTGGGAAGTTCTTAACCAACGACTCAAGCTCCTCATGATAGATAAGATACGACTCCTTAGGACCTATCTCGGGATAAGTTAACGGCTTATGAATTTCGTGCGGTTCAGTCTCCACCCATTTGCCATTCTCCCAATATTTTCCTTTTTGAGTTACTTCGCGGATATTTATTTCGGGGTTGAAATTGGTGGCAAAAGCTTTACCATGGTCACCTGCATTACAATCAACAATATCGAGATAATGAATCTCATCGAAATGATGTTTTGCGGCATGAGCAGTAAAGATACTTGTTACTCCCGGGTCGAAACCACAGCCAAGTATAGCAGTTATGCCGGCCTCTTTAAACCTTTCCTGATATGCCCATTGCCATTTATACTCAAACTTAGCCTCATCCACAGGCTCATAGTTGGCAGTATCAAGATAGGACACGCCCGTTTCCAGGCAGGCATCCATAATGGTGAGGTCCTGATATGGAAGAGCCACGTTCACAACCAAATCGGGTTTAAAACTATTGATAAGCTCCACCAGTTCGGGCACATTATCGGCATCCACCTGTGCCGTTTTAATGCGGTTACCGCCAATTTTCTCGGCAATAGCATCGCATTTACTTTTGGTTCGGCTGGCCAGCATGATTTCTGTAAAAACCTCGGGCAGACCCGCCATTTTGTGAGCCACAACGGTTCCTACACCGCCGGCTCCGATAAGAAGAACTTTACCCATTTTTAAAAATGTTCCTTTTATTGTTAAAACCAAATTGAGGATGCAAATTAACGAAAATAAATCGAATATGCACGATTAATATTCCCCGCTGTCCTTAATTTTTTATCGACATCTCATCGAGTAGATAACCTGCGCCTGCAAGTTTTTCAACAATAAAGAGAATATAGCGCACATCCACAGATATATTGCGGCATTGGTCGGGGTTATACATAAGGTCGCTCATAACTCCCTCCCATGCCCTGTCGAAATTAATACCCACAAGTTCACCATTCGCATTAAGCACAGGGCTACCGGAGTTACCGCCCGTGGTGTGGTTGGTAGCCACAAAACATACAGGCACCGTGCCATTCAGTTCATACCGGCCATAATCTTTGGCTTCATATAAATCTTTCAGTTTTTGAGGTACGCTATAGTCATAAATCTCCGGATTATCCTTCTCCATAATACCATCGAGGGTGGTTAAGTGCTTATAATAGACACCATCGCGAGCCTCATAGCCCCTAACCTGGCCATAGGTTACCCTTAGGGTGAAGTTGGCATCGGCAAAGAAACGACGCTGCGGCTCAAAAGCCATCTGGGCAGCCATATATTTCTTATCGAGCAGGTCGAGCTCTTTACGAATTGATGTTATATCAACATAAATATTTTCGTAATAGTACTCTGTAAGAGTATTCATCAACGAAAATGCAGGATCCTTCTTCACTTTTTCGGCTGTTTTTGCGTTGAAGCCATCGAGCATTGCATTAAATTTATCTTCGGATGTAAAGATAGTTTTGTTAAACATATCATTAACATAACGGGAGATATCGCCTTTAAATTTCTTATCGATAAGTGTAAATACCGGTGGCAGTGCTGATTGCGGTATGTTTTTTCTGAAATTCTCGAGCACAGCGGCAGTCATCTCTTTATCGAGTGCCACATTGTAGTTTTTGTAGAAATCGGCAGCTTTACTTTTAATCTTCTCTATAGCCGCAGATCGCTTTTCACTATCCACATGATTACTTCCTTTATAGATATTAACCAACGGAATGACGGCTCGGGATATATCGGCAGTCTCGATTCCACCTCTAAAAATCAACTCCGACAGAAATTCGGAAGTTAGCCTCAACGGGGTGAAACGGGTATAAAGTTTCTCATAATCATTTAGCAGATTGCCATATTCAGCTTTACGCTTAGCATCGGCATCAACCCACTGCTGAAACTCCTTTTCATACTGCTGCTTTTTATTAACGGCATCAAGAATGGCAAGGCCTCTGTTTTCGCCAATCCAGCGTTTCCATGAGTTGGATGTGTTTGCATTTTTTGCGGCATATTGAATCCTCACCTGCGCATCGGCACCCTGATGACGGTTCATAATTTCCAACTTTTGGGTGCGGATATCTATAAGTTTCGGATTCACAGTCTCGGTGAGCATGCTTATATGATAGGACGGCACATATTGGAAAGTGCTTCCCGGATAACCGAACACCATTGTAAAATCGCCCTCTTCAACGCCTTTTATGCTGATATCGAAGTGTTTTTTAGGTTTATATGGCACATTATCAGGCGAATAATCGGCAGGTTTATTATCCTTATCGGCATATATTCTGAAAACTGAAAAATCGCCGGTATGACGGGGCCACATCCAGTTATCGGTATCGCCACCAAATTTGCCAATTGCCGACGGTGGAGCACCCACCAGGCGCACATCTTTAAACACCTCATTTACAAACAGAAAATACTGATTACCACTATAAAAAGGCTTCACTAATGATGTGTAATGAGTACCTTCAACGGCTTCCTTATTAATCTTTTCGATATTAGCAGCAATTTTTTTATTGCGTTCATCGAGACCCATACTATCATTCACACCGTTAAGCACATCAGTAGTAACATCTTCCATCCTCACCAGAAAAGTAACAGTAAGTCCGGGATTGGCAAGCTCTTCGCTCTGGTTCATTGCCCAAAAGCCATTGGTAAGATAGTCATGTTCCACCGAGCTGTGGCTCTGTATCTGGCCATATCCGCAGTGATGGTTAGTAAGCAGCAGGCCCTTATCAGACACCAGTTCGCCGGTACATCCGCCACCAAATATCACCACGGCATCTTTAAGGCTCGCCTGATTGACCGAATAGACATCTTCGGCCGAAAGTTTGAAGCCCATACGCTGCATCTCTTCAATATTATACTTTTTCAGAAGCATGGGAATCCACATTCCTTCATCGGCAAGTGATGGCATAATAAATACCGCCGAGAGGATAAATAATGTAAGTAATTTCTTTTTCATCATATTGGTCTATTTTCTATGTTTCGTATTGTAAAGCTCAAGATACAAGTATTTTTACACACCTGTAAAAACAAAAAATGCGCAAGATGTAAATATCTCACGCATTAAAATTACAAAACTATTTGCTCAACACATAAATAATAGTGTCATATTCGTTTTAATTCGGCATATAGTTGCTGCACGGGCAGCCCCATCACGTTAAAATATGACCCTTCGATATAGTCAATGGCAATCATACCTATCCATTCCTGAATTCCGTATGCACCAGCCTTGTCGAACGGCTGATATTTCTCTACATAATAGTCGATATCGGCATCATCTACCCTTTTGAAAAACACTTTGGTTTTTGCAGTAAAAGACCGATGCACATCGGGTGTTGTGATAGCCACACCGGTATAAACCTTATGGCTTTTGCCCGACAGCAATTGAAGCATCCGCTTAGCCTCGTCGGCATCTTTAGGCTTTCCAAGAATCTGGCCGTCACACACCACAATAGTATCGGCAGTTATTAGCAGCATACCATCTCGCACTACCTCACTGTTGTAGGCTTTTGCTTTCTTCACGGCAAGGTATTCGGCAATCTCCTTTTTCTTTATATCGGTTGGATACTCCTCATCCAGGCCATCCTTCACCATCACCGTAAAATCAACATCGAGCGAGCGTAATAACTCTTGCCTGCGGGGCGAGTTACTGGCCAAAACAACCTTATATTTAAGCAGATTATCAAGCATTGTAGTAATATTATGAGACTGCAAAAATATTATTTTGTTTGAAAACATTATAATAATTAGACCATATTAGTTTGAAAATAAACTTAAACAACAAATTCCCTTGTCAATTGTTGATAAAATCAACCAGTAATCTATTCTTGATATGACAATTTCAGAAATGATGGTGGAATACAACAGAACACTACACTACGACGGTCAACTGCCGGAAGGCTTTGCTGTGATGAATCCCTATATGGATAATCCTGAAACCATGGAGGTTATGAGTAAATTCTACCATAAATACTACAACGACAATAATATACGACGATTTATTATAGGTATAAACCCAAGCCGGCATGGTGCGGGAATTACCGGAGTTCCGTTTACCGACACTAAGCGATTGGAGGCGGTTTGCGGCATACCAATGAAATCGGCACAAACCCACGAGGTATCATCGGTATTTGTGTATGATATGATTGACAGCTACGGCGGGGCCAAAGCTTTCTACAGCCGTTTCTACATCAACTCGCCATTTCCGCTGGCCATTGTGCGACTGTCGAAAGATGGCAAATGGCTGAATGCCAACTATTATGATGCCAAAAATCTCTATGCGGCAGTTGAAGATTTCATGATAGAATCGTTAAGGAAACAGGCTGCGATGGGCGTTGACCGAAATGAGGTGTTTATATTGGGGAAGAAGAATTCCAACTTTATAAATAAGCTGAACAAAAAAGCAAAACTATTCAAAAAACTCACCGTGCTCGAGCATCCAAGGTATATACAGCAATACAAATCGAAAGAAAAAGATATATATATCGATAAGTATATCAGGGCGTTTCATGGAGAATAGCTACTACATTTGTAATGCAACTCTACTCCTCGTTTCTTGGTGAACCAAGCGGCAGAGCCGAGCGGCAACGAGGAGTCAATGGTTACTGCATTTGTAATGCATATATAACATTGAACTGAAAGGCTTTAGCTGGGTTACAAACCCAGAACCAATTCCCCCTCGTTAAAAACGAGGGGGAGGGAGGGGTTACTGCATTTATAATGCTCCTCTACTCCTCGTTTCTTGGTGAACCAAGCGGCAGAGCCGAGCGGCAACGAGG
>CAZWOA010000155.1:0-4911 GCA_964635545.1 uncultured Marinilabiliaceae bacterium | reverse complement strand
TGATTACAAATCAGCTGCTCTGGCCAACTGAGCTACACTGGCAGGTGGGTAAGCTTACTGCATCGCACCGCTCAACCATCTACCCTTGCTGCGGTCAAGCCCTGGGGGCTTCAACAGGAGCTGGTCGTGCAGGACTTACCCGTATTGCGGTTGCAAAAGTATGAATAATTGGGTTATATACAAATTATATCAACAATATTTTTTTAATATTTTCGCAACTAATTGATAATGAAAACTAAAATTTTAATCTATACAACAGCTATTACCCAACTAAAACTCAATAATACAATCGAGTAATTATAATATGACATGAACGCAATTGAATTATTAACATTTTGGAGTTTACTTTGATATTATTTCGATAGTTAGTAGTAATTTATTGTATTGTTATTGCTATTTTTACAACATACAAACTTTATAACAACAAAACTATGAATCAGAAAAAACACTCACTCGCACATTTTGCAATGACCTACGGCCTTTATATGGGATTGGCATTAGTAGTGTACAGCCTAATACTTTATGTGGCATCATTAAGTTTTAACACTTCACTCAACAGCCTTGTATATTTAATTATTGCTGTAGGTATATATCTAAGCCTGAAAAATTACCGCGATAAACAAAACGGTGGCATATTAACTTTCGGCACCGGTTTTAAACTTGGTATTCTGGTTGCAGTATTTGCAGGATTCATTTCCGGCGTATTCTCTTATGTCTTGAATCTTTTAGACCCATCGTTAATGGAGCAGATGCTGGAGGTACAGCAACAAGCACTTCTTGAAAAGGGTATTCCCGAAGACCAAGTGGCTCAAATGGAAGATATGATGCGCACAATGACCAATCCTTTAATATTGGTAATCAGCTCAATATTCTCAATGGCTTTGATAGGGGTTATTTTTTCAGCTATCATAGCCGCCATTGTTAAGAAAAAACCAACCGACCCTTTTGCTAGCGCAGTAAGTGAGGTAGAATAATTATAGTAAATATGGATTTATCAGTAGTTGTACCACTATTTAATGAAGCTGAATCACTCCCCGAGCTCATCGCCTGGATTAACAGAGTTGTGGTTTCGGAGGGATATCAGCATGAAATTATTCTTGTTGATGACGGCAGTAATGATGGCTCATGGAACGTAGTAGAGCAACTGGCAAACAGTCACCCACAAGTAAAAGGTATTCGATTCAGGCGCAACTATGGTAAATCGGCTGCCCTATATAAAGGTTTTGAGGTAGCCGCCGGCGATGTTGTTGTCACCATGGATGCCGACCTACAGGATAGCCCGGATGAGATTCCCGCCCTTGTTAACATGATTAATAAGGATGGCTATGACATGGTGAGCGGATGGAAAAAGAAACGCCACGACCCACTGGGAAAGACCCTGCCATCAAAGCTATTCAACCGCACTGTTAGATATGTATCGGGCATTAAGCTTCACGATTTTAACTGTGGACTTAAAGCCTACCGCAACGAAGTGGTGAAAAACATAGAGGTTTATGGCGAAATGCACCGTTACATACCTCTTATAGCACAACGTAGCGGTTTTGGCCGCATAGGCGAAAAGGTGGTAACCCACTACGAACGAAAGTATGGTTATTCAAAATTTGGCATAGAGAGAACCATCAAAGGGTTTCTCGACCTTATGTCGGTTACGTTCATATCCAAATTTGGCAAACGCCCCATGCACCTTTTCGGCACATTGGGCACGCTGATGTTTGTGCTGGGCTTTTTCGCATCGGCTTGGCTTGGCATTAAGAAGATGTGGTTTGTATATCACGATATTAATGCGCCACTTGTTACCAACAGTCCCTATTTCTACATTGCGCTCACATGCATGATAATCGGCACACAACTGTTTTTGGCAGGTTTCCTTGCCGAACTGGTGTCGCGTAACAGTACCGAAAGAAATCATTACGTTGTTGCACAAAAAATAAATATACTATGAGTTCATACGATATTTTAGTTCACACTTACGATGATGTTTTCCCGCTAAACCCCGCAATGGTTAAGTTTGTGGAGGAGCAGTTCAATAATCAGGTGAGTGGCACGAAGCTTCTGGATGCCGGCTGTGGCACAGGCTCGCTTGCAATAGCATTGGCACGCCATGGTGCAGCAGTTAAGGCTTTCGACATTAATGCCAATATGATTGAGAAAGCCAACGAGAAACGACCACCGGCTCTCAACCTTAATTTTGAGGTAGGCTCGCTAACCAATATGGAGCAGATGTACAGCGGACAGCAGTTCGACGGCATTATGTGCGTGGGCAACACACTGGTGCACCTGCCCTACAAAGATACTGTAGAGCGGTTTTTCGATCAGGTAGTAAACCTACTTGCCCCGGAAGGTAAGTTTGTGATGCAGATAGTAAACTACGACAATATAATGAAGAATAAACCGGCCTCACTACCCGAAATAGTCACAGATAATTATGTATTTGACAGGCTTTATGAGTATCCGGAAAAAGGAGTAGTGCGTTTCATAACCCGTTTAAAACATCAGGTGGAGGCTGAAGTACTGATACAAAACACTTTACTACTGGCTTGCGAAAAAAGTTTCCTTGAAGATGCCCTAAAGGCGAGATTCTCAAAAGTAGATTTCTACGGAGGATTTAACGGAGTGAAATGGGATGAAAGCACGTTTCACACGGTGGTGGTAGCTCAGAAATAGAGAAGGAACCCCGAGTCGTGTTTTTCGTTTTGTAAACCGCGAAAAAGGATTTTGTTAATTTTGACCCAAGGCTCCAATGCTCTCTATCACAAATTTAATAATTTCCTGCTCATCTTTAGGATGAAACCAATTATAATTTTTATCGCGTCGATACCATGTGAGTTGTCGCTTGGCATATCGGCGCGAATTTCTTTTGATGAGCTCCACGGCTTCTTCGCGGGTTAAATTGCCATCAAAATAATCAAACAACTCTTTATAACCCACAGTATTCAATGAGTTGAGATGACGCATCGGATAAACCATTCGAGCCTCATCCTCAAGGCCTTCGCTCATCATCATATCTACCCTACGGTTGATGCGGCCGTAAAGTTCATCCCTATCCATATCAAGACCGATGTGCAGCATTCTGAAAGGACGTTGCCTCACAGTGCGCGTGCGTAACGAGCTATAAGGCTTGCCTGTCATGTAACATACCTCGATGGCATGAATAACCCGCTTGGGATTTTTAAGATCTATCTCACCATGAAATTGTGGATCGAGCTTAAGCAACTCATCCTGCAAGAATTCAAGCCCGCGGGTATTGTAAAGTTCCATAACTTGCTCCCTCACTTCTGATGAAATGGTTGGCAAATCATCGATACCATAGCACACAGCATCAATATACATCATTGAGCCACCCACAAGCAGCACCGCATTATGTTTCTGAAAAAGATTCTGTAGTAATTCGAGCACGTCCTGCTCATACTCATAGGCATTGTAATAATGCTCAAGACTATGAGTACCAACCATATAATGCGGCACCTTATCCAACTGTTCGTTAGTAGGAGCTGCCGTTCCTATTTTTAGTCCTTTATAAAGCTGCCTGCTATCGGCCGAAACGATAACCGTATCGAGAGCCATTGCAAGCCTAAGGCTAAGGTTGGTTTTACCAATTCCCGTGGGACCGGTAAGAATTATCAGCAATGGCAATTTATTTACATCAATAGAAGTCGTCGTCAAGGTCGTCAATAATTACATCGTCATCAAAGTTGTCGAGGTCGTCAAGGTCGTACAAATCATCATCGCCATATAATTCGTCATCAACCATATCATAATCAATAATAATCTGTTTTGGCACCTCACCCATCTGCTGCATACATATAGGCTCATTAAGGTCACCCTCGGCAACGCTCATAATTTCTACAAACAGACATCGCTCCGAGAAAAGATCGTAAACATAAAGATATCGCTGGTGCATATCCTGAATAAAATCCTCTATCACAGCTTTATCCATGGTAATTACAGGAGTTTTATCATCCTCCGACATGTCTATCAGAGTTATCTCCTCATCTTTATTCCAATCCTTATCGGTGGTGAAAAATGAAGCCATCTGCGAAGCATCATAGCCAAGCTGTGCCTGAATGGCATTATGCAACTGCAAGAAAGTGGAGCGCTTATCAATTTTCATATCGAGAATAAAATCATCAATCTCGCCCGATAAAAACCTTAAATTCAATATCATATCTATTGTTCTATGAGGATAAACCATCTGTAATATAGCTGCAAAATTACGAAAGTAAAATTTGTAGTACAAACAAAGATGACGTTAGGAGGCCATAATCGTAAAAAAATCAGCATAAACAATGATATTTACATCAAAAACCACCATTTGATATATAAATAAAGATTTAACTTTGAAAGCTATAATTGGTTAGATGATTGACTAGTGCCATCTTCAATTAATCTGAAATAATAAAAATGGAATTCGAAAAAATAAAATCAACAATACTCACAATTCTATTATCAGCCTTCGCACTCCTTGATGCGAGGGCAGTAGAAAAGCAGGATACCACATCAATAGGACTAATTGACAAAGGGGTGCATCTGGCCGAAAAAATATTAGACCTCATTTCCTACGAATCAAAAAGCTATTCCGTAGCAGTATATCCCGTTCTCGGATATTCATATAGAACCGGGGTGGAAGTCGGATTGATGCCAATAATAAAATTCAACAACTCAAAAACTGAGAATAACGAATTTTACCGCCCATCAACCATTGCACCGTCATTTCAGGTATCAACAAAAGGAATGTATGAAGCCGATATCGACGTGGTGGTTTTCACCAAAAATAATTGGAGCTTCAACTCAAAAATAAAGTTTCTATATCTGCCCGACACTTTTTATGGACTGGGCAACGATACAAAAAAAGACCCGTTCACTTCGTTCGATTCCTATAAATACTCAGCTACAGGCGAAATACTAAAAGGC
>CAZWOA010000154.1:0-4943 GCA_964635545.1 uncultured Marinilabiliaceae bacterium | reverse complement strand
ACAATCCCCCATCCCCCAAATAAAAGTTGACAAAGTCATTCCGACCGCAGGGAGAAACGAAGTTCAGCGTAGCTAAATCTTCTTTTGTGAGTAAAACTATTTACTACCAATAACATATTTACATTGTAATTGGTAGCGAAGCGATGAAACAACGTTCAGCGGAGCTTGCCCGAACTTGTTCGCGTGGCTTGCCAAGAATTTTATTTTGGAAAATAATTCATTTATTAAATTACTTCAATATTCGATTCCTTCAGCCATCCTACGTTGCCATCGCTTAACTCAATTTCACACCATTCGCCAAGCTTACTTACAACTCGCACTTTAGTGCCTTCGTGTAGCACAACAAGCTCGGTGCCGCGCTCATCGGGCGAACTGGTAACGGTTACAACACTACTAAAAACGATAGCATAGTCGCGGTGAATCAATTTAGATTTCTGATTTGATGCAAAATAGAGCGAAACACCCGAAAGTATAAAAAGACCTATCCCGACGAAAAAACCTATTTTACGTAAAATCATATACTGGCCAAAGAAATATAGACCTGCACAACCAAGGGTAAATGCAAATGAAATCAGAAACAGATATGTCCAAAAATCGGAATTACCCTTGCTTTCAATACTGTCAATCCATCTGAGAAAGAACACTTTACCAACTTTCTCAATTTTATCAACAGTCTGTGAATAAGAGAGTTCCAAATTATAATTTATATCCGGATCGTTGGGTGATAACAGTTTGGCACGTTCAAAATTGATGATTGCCCGCGACAATTCACCACTCTTATAATATGCATAACCCAAATTGAAATAGAGTTCGGAGCTCTCTACCCCGGTATTTAATATTTCGTTATATCTTTCAATTGCTTTATCGTACTCACCGTTACCATTTAGCGCATTGGCCTCCACCATACGGTTATCGGCAAACGAGCTTACCTGCACGGTTAGCACCATCACTATCATTAGCAGAAATGACCTTATCATAATCATATTACTTTATCTGATTTTCCAATTCACTAATCACATCCATTGTTTTGCCATAAAGCTCGGCTGTGGTACCCTGAGCAGCAGCGGGAGCATAACGTGCAAATTCGCAAGTATCAAGTATCTCCATAAATCTGGTGGCCAATGCCTCATCGGCTCCATGATCAACCATCTCTTTGGTAGCATTATCTTTGGTAAGCACCGACAGGGGCATATTAAGTTTATCGCTCAAATAACCCCAAAGGGCACGCATTACCTCATCATAAAATGCCTCTTTCTTATCCTCTTTCATCAGTTTTGATGCTGCCACAAGACGCTTACGGGCAATTTTGGTTGCTTTCCTATTCTTAACAATATGCACATTGGCATTATCAAACAGACGTTTACGATACAGAATGAAAGCCAATGCAAAAAGCGCAATGGGCACAATTACAAGGATATAGAAAATGAACGAACCCAATAAAAAGCTACCAATCGGTTTTAGATCCCGATTTTTATTCTTGATAAAACGGATATCCTGACCGATGTATTTAAGCTG
Source organism: uncultured Marinilabiliaceae bacterium (assembly GCA_964635545.1). Taxonomy (GTDB): domain Bacteria; phylum Bacteroidota; class Bacteroidia; order Bacteroidales; family Marinilabiliaceae; genus JAGPIS01. The sequence continues at coordinate 3,428 of CAZWOA010000154.1, read as the reverse complement.
TTCGCGTGAGCCACCTCCCGAGAATGAAGTAGAACCTGTGCCGGCTCCACCCTCTCCTTTCTCTACATCAATACTATATGGGCCAGCAGTAATGGTTTTATACTTGCCCTCCGAAGGATTGAAATATACAAATTCTATGGCCGGAATGGTATATTGACCAGGATGACGCGGTATTACAAGATATTCAAAGCTCTTTGATCCTTTTCCGCCGGCACTCGACACATTAAAATTATTAACCACTTGCGGGTCGAAAGTATCAAAATCGGCAGGGAGCTTCAATTCGGGAGCATCAAGAACCCTTAGGTTTCCTTCGCCATTGATATCAATCTTAATGGTTATACCATCGTCAGCCTTTAAAGTGGTTTTAGATACCGAGGCCTTCATACTGTAGTTACCCACACCACCACTAAAACCTACAGGTTGCGGTTGTGGCAGTGCTTTAACATCTATGGTAAGCGGTTTACTCTTAACCTTTTGTTTTACAAGACGTTGATTTGACTCAAAGAAATCGTCAAAAATAGAGGTGGAACGGCGAGCAACACGCTGCTTAACCATAAATTCAAACTCTACTGGAGCGATAGTAATCTTACCGCTCTTCTGTGGCAGAAGAACTTTAGTTTGATAAACGCCTACATTATAAGTTTTTCCACCTACATTCTCAATGTTCCACTGGATGCGCTCGGGGCCGATAAGATCCTGCACTACAAATTGCGACAGTTCGGGCTGTTTAATATCAGAAATGCCATCAATGTTAACCCTTGTGTATATGCGGGTTGTAAGTAGAATTCCCTCACCTTGATAAGCAGAATTTTTATTGATGGATTGGGTTACAAACAGATCTTCGGAAGATACATTGGTGCTATTCTCCTGTGCCGTAGCATTTTCGCCTGAGTTGGCAGGAGCGGCATCACCTTTAACCACATTAATAGTAACCGAATTGGAAGATATTTTCTCACCTTTAACAACTACGGTTGCCGGAGGAATAGTTAGTCTTCCCTCGCGATTAGCCTTTAATATATAGGTAAACGAAAATGTGGTTTCCTGCTTCATCACCCCATTAATGGAGGTCATACTATAAGATTGCGAGGTGGATGGCCCCATAAGTATCTGAAAATCTTCCATATCGGCAAGTCTCAAATCGGTACCGGAAGTATTGAGGGTATAGACAAGCTGAAACTTATCGCCCAATAAAACCGATGATTGCGACTGCCCCTGAAAGACAACCTCTTGAGCTACAGCAACAAAAGAGATAGACAGAGTTAGTAATATGGCAGTTATGAATCTCTTCATTTTACTATTTATTTTTTGTTAGGCATTTAATCAATTTATGATAAAATCATTAGTTCTAAAATTATCCACTACATTAATAATGCAAAATTAAGCAAACAAACTGATTTGTGATAGTCATAACAAAAAACTACCAATTTTTCTCAACTTGCACCTTTTGTCCCGCTTTCAACTTCTGGTTTTTCTTCTGAAGTTCATTCTCATCCTGTTGAATTGCATTTAGCAACCGTTCAGCATCCTGCTTCGACATGTTAGACTCCTGCTGTTGCTCCTGTTGTTCCTGCTTTTCAGGTTCTGGCTGCTCCTGAGGCTTTTGCTCCTCCTTTTGCTGCTGCTGATCTTGCTTCTGATCCTGATTATCCTTATTCTGCTGCTGATTTTGCAACATCTTTTGAGCCACAATCAGGTTATAGCGCGTCTCATCATCATACGGATTATTTTTTAAAGCCTCTTTGTAGGCAGCTATACTTTTATCGTACTCTTGCTTAGCAAAATGGGCATTACCAATATTGTGATAAATACGCGAAAGTCGGTCTTTATCAGTCTGGGTATCGGCAAGTTGCTCATACTGATTCATCGATTCGTCATATTTCTCCTGACGAAACAGGGAGTTACCCAGATTGAAATTACCCTCAAACGAGTTGGCATTTTTATCCAGAGCCCTGCGATACTCGATTTCCGACTCAAGAAACTTTCCTTTCTCATATTCGGCAGTCCCTTTGCGCACAAATTTACGTTCATCCTGTGCATGTGAGGCGTGCAATGCACCTCCAAGCAATATCAGAATAAAAGAAAATCTTAAAAGAGCAATATATCTGTTCATAATAACCATTTTATTTAGGTTCGATAAATAAATCCTCCTTCACCTTCTTACGGTCGAAAATATTAATACCTTTCAACAGGCTGTTCTTACGCTCAAGAAGCAATAATTCAGCTATCAGAAGAAAAAGAACGATAATTGCAACATACTGAAAACGATTGTTATACTCACTATAAACCTTAGCTTCCAGCTCACTTTTTTCCAATCCGCTGAGTTCTTTCAACAAGCTGTTCATACCCTCTCTAATATTATTGGCAGGAATATAAGCACCGGCTCCGGCATTGGCTATACCTTTTAGCATTGTTTCATCTATCTTGGTAATCACCACATTACCCTCATTATCTTTTATAAACTCATTGGGGCGGTTAACAGCAACAGGTATGGGCGAGCCTTTAACACTTCCCATTCCCACGGTATATACACGTATTCCTTTCTGATAGGCATCCGAAGCGGCTTTCACTGCATCATCCTCATGGTTTTCACCATCAGTAATTACCACTACTACCCTATTAATGCCATCCTGCTGGGTGAATGAATTGACTGCCAAATTAATAGCAGCTCCAATTGCAGTACCTTGCACTGGCACCATATCGGTATTTATGCCCGACAGAAACATCTTAGCCGACGGATAATCGGATGTAATCGGGAGTTGTACATAGGCCTGACCTGCAAAAACAATCATCCCAATGCGGTCGTTATTAAGTTTCTCTACAAGTTGCGAAATAGCAAGTTTTGCACGGTCGAGTCTGGTAGGCTCAATATCTCTGGCATTCATACTGTTAGATACGTCGAGGGCAATCATAATCTCGATTCCCTTACGTTTCACACTTTCAAGCTTCGACCCAAACTGAGGCCCGGCAATGGTAATCACAATACCTATAAAAGCCAGCAATAGAATATAGAATTTCACGGCAGCCCTACGCTCCGACACATCGGGCATAAGGTGCTTAAGGAGGCGCATATCGCCAAACTGCTGTAACGACTTTTTGCGGCGCATTGCAAAAAACAGATGAATGAATGCAAGCACGGGCACAATAGCCAGCAGGTAAAGATATTCGGGGTTTGCAAATCTAAAAATTTCCATGTCTAAGATGTTGTCGTGATACAATTAATTTCGAAATCATGGCAGATTTCTAAACACCGTATTTCTCAAAAACAGTTCGAGCAGCATAAACAGGGCAGCCAACAATGCAAACGGAAGATACTCTTCACTACGTTTAGAGAACTCTTTCACATCAATTTTTGTCTTCTCAAGCTGGTCGATCTGCTCATATATCTGTTGCAATTTATTATTATCGGTAGCACGGAAATACTCGCCTCC
>CAZWOA010000153.1:0-4966 GCA_964635545.1 uncultured Marinilabiliaceae bacterium | reverse complement strand
AAATATAATTATACTCTACTCAATATGGCATTCAGAAGAGATCAGAAAAACAAGAGTAATTTTTCAAAAATCTCAATAGGCCTTGCTTCTCCGGAAGAGATACTCGATATGTCGAGCGGTGAAGTGCTAAAGCCAGAGACTATAAACTACAGGACTTATAAACCTGAACGCGACGGATTGTTCTGCGAAAGAATTTTCGGCCCCGTGAAGGATTATGAGTGCCATTGTGGTAAATACAAAAGGATACGTTACCGCGGTATCGTATGCGACCGTTGTGGTGTGGAGGTGACAGAGAAGAAGGTGCGTCGCGAAAAAATGGGTCATATCCAGTTGGTTGTGCCCGTTGCGCATATCTGGTATTTTAAGTCGCTTCCCAACAAAATTGGCTATCTGCTAGGATTGCCCACCAAGAAACTGGATGCTATCATCTATTACGAAAGATATGTGGTGATTCAACCAGGTATTAAGGGTGAAGATGGTATTCAGCAGATGGATTTCCTTACAGAGGAGGAGTATCTTGATATCCTTGATACACTACCAAAAGAGAATCAGCACCTTGAGGATAATGATCCTAATAAGTTCATTGCCAAGATGGGAGCAGAGGCTCTGTACATGCTTCTTGAGCGTATCGACCTTGATTCATTGTCGTATGATCTAAGACATAAAGCTAGTACCGAAACTTCTCAACAGCGTAAGAATGAAGCCCTTAAGCGTCTTCAAGTTGTTGGGGCTTTCCGTGAGTCGATGAGCACCAATAAGCCCGAGTGGATGATTGTGAAGGTGGTACCTGTAATTCCACCTGAATTGCGTCCTCTTGTGCCCCTTGATGGTGGCCGTTTTGCAACTTCGGACCTTAACGATCTGTATCGTCGCGTAATCATCCGTAATAATCGTCTTAAACGTCTTATCGAAATTAAGGCTCCCGAGGTGATTCTACGTAACGAAAAACGTATGTTGCAAGAGGCGGTGGATTCGCTGTTTGACAACTCTCGTAAATCGAATGCTGTTAAAACTGACTCAAATCGTCCGCTTAAGTCATTGAGCGACAGCTTGAAAGGAAAGCAAGGACGTTTCCGTCAGAACCTGCTTGGTAAGCGTGTTGACTACTCGGCACGTTCGGTAATCGTTGTTGGTCCTGAGCTGAAAATGCATGAGTGCGGTCTGCCTAAAGATATGGCTGCCGAACTATATAAGCCGTTTGTGATAAGGAAACTTATTGAGCGCGGCATCGTGAAAACTGTTAAATCGGCCAAGAAAATCGTGGATCGTAAAGATCCTGTGGTGTGGGACATTCTTGAGAATGTGATGAAAAACCACCCTGTGCTTCTTAACCGTGCTCCTACTCTTCACCGTCTTGGTATTCAGGCTTTCCAGCCCAAGATGATTGAGGGTAAGGCTATCCAGCTTCACCCACTGTCAACATCAGCGTTCAACGCCGACTTCGACGGTGACCAGATGGCTGTTCACTTGCCACTTGGCAATGCCGCTATACTTGAGGCTCAGATGTTGATGCTTGCATCGCAAAACATTCTTAACCCCGCTAACGGTGCGCCTATCGCCGTTCCATCGCAGGACATGGTTCTTGGACTCTATTACATGACTAAGCACCGCGAAGGAGCTAAAGGTGAGGGACTTATATTCTATTCGCCCGAAGAGGCAAAAATAGCATATAATGAGGGGCAAGCAGAACTTCATGCTATCGTTAAGGTTAAAACCTATGACGTGGATGCTGAAGGTGCGCTTGAACTGAAACTTATAGAGACTACCGTAGGACGTATATTGTTCAACGAGTTTGTACCTCACGAAGCTGGTTATGTAAATGAACTGCTTACCAAAAAAGCACTTCGCGATATTATCGGTCGCATCCAGAAGGTGTGTGGAACACCTGCTGCTGCTACTTTCCTTGATGATATCAAGGATCTTGGTTACCGCATGGCGTTTGAAGGAGGACTATCGTTCAACCTTCACGACGTAATTGTGCCGGCAGAGAAGGAAGAGCTTGTTCGTGAAGGATATGAAGAGGTGGAAGAGGTTATGAATAACTATAACATGGGATTCATTACCAATAACGAGCGATACAATCAGATTATCGACATCTGGACGCACGTTAACGCCAAACTTACTCAAACTCTTATGAAGCAGTTGAGTACCGATAAACAGGGCTTTAACTCTGTGTATATGATGCTTGACTCGGGTGCGAGGGGTTCTAAAGAGCAGATTCGTCAGCTTTCGGGTATGAGGGGTCTTATGGGTAAACCTCAAAAATCGGGCGCTGAAGGTGGTCAGATTATTGAAAACCCCATCCTTGCCAACTTTAAAGAGGGTCTGTCGGTTCTTGAGTATTTTATCTCTACGCACGGTGCCCGTAAAGGTCTTGCGGATACTGCACTTAAGACTGCCGATGCCGGATATCTTACCCGTCGTCTTGTTGACGTGTCGCAGGATGTTATCATCAACGAAAATGACTGTGGAACACTTCGCGGTCTTACTGCTGCTGCCATCAAGAACAACGAAGAGGTTGTTGCATCACTTTATGAGCGTATCCTTGGTCGGGTATCTGTTCACGATGTTTATCACCCCAATACCGGCAAGGTAATTGTGAAAGCAGGTGAAGAGATTGACGAGAACAAAGCACGTATCATTGAGGAGTCGCCTCTAGAGAGGGTTGAGATTCGCTCGGTGCTTACCTGTGAGTCAAAAAAAGGAGTATGTGCCAAATGTTATGGCCGTAACCTTGCCACGGGACGTATGGTTCAACTTGGTGAGGCTGTGGGTGTTATTGCAGCACAGTCGATCGGTGAACCGGGTACACAGCTTACACTTCGTACATTCCACGTAGGGGGTACAGCCTCTAACATCACATCAGAAAATAGCATTGAAGCTAAATATGATGGTGTTATCGAGATTGAAGAGCTTCGTACAGTGCCTTATACCGATGCCGAAGGGCAAGAGATTGATATTGTTATCGGTCGTTTGGCTGAGATGCGCATCATCGATAAAAATACAAATATCACACTTACCAACCATCCTATCCCTTATGCTGCCAGCCTGTATGTTAAAAACGGTGCCGAAGTTAAAAAAGGTGATTTGATTGCTGAGTGGGATCCATATAACGCTAAGATTATAACAGAGAAGAGTGGTGAGGTGCAGTTCGAGAACATGGTTGAAGGTGTAACTTTCAAAGAGGAATCGGATGAGCAAACCGGATACCACGAGAAGATGATAATTGAGAGCCGTGATAAGACTAAGAATCCAGCCCTTCATATCGTTGATAAGAAAGGTGAGATAATGAAGACTTACAACCTGCCTGTGGGTGCACGTATCACAGTTGAAAACGGTGCTTCCATAAAGCAGGGTGAGATGATTGCCAAGATACCGCGTGCAGTTGGTAAATCGGGTGACATCACAGGAGGTCTTCCACGTATTACCGAGTTGTTTGAGGCTCGTAATCCAAGTAACCCTGCCGTTGTTTCTGAAATCGACGGTGAGGTAACTTATGGTAAGATTAAGCGTGGTAACCGCGAGATAGTTGTTACGTCTAAGAATGGCGAGGTTAAGAAATATCTTGTTTCTCTATCTAAGCAGATTCTTGTTCAGGAGAACGACTATGTGCGTGCAGGTACTCCGCTATCCGACGGTGCCATCACTCCATCAGCCATCCTGTCGATTAAAGGTCCTACAGCCGTTCAGGAGTATATCGTGAATGAGGTTCAGGATGTTTACCGCCTACAGGGTGTGAAGATTAATGATAAGCACTTCGAAATCATTGTGCGTCAGATGATGCGTAAGGTTGAGATTGATGACTCGGGCGATACCCGCTTCCTCGAGAAAGAGGTTGTGGATAAAATCGAATTCATGCTTGAAAACGATAACGTGTGGGGACAAAAAGTGGTGGTTGACGCCGGAGATTCATCAGCCCTTAAACCGGGTATGATAATTTCGGCACGCCGACTACGCGATGAGAACTCACAACTTAAACGTCGTGACCTTAAACTGGTACAGGCAAGAGAGGCCATTCCGGCTACATCGAGCCAGATACTGCAAGGTATTACACGTGCTGCACTTCAAACTAAGAGCTTTATGTCGGCTGCTTCGTTCCAGGAGACCACAAAAGTGCTTAATGAGGCTGCAATACAAGGTAAGGTTGACTATCTTGAAGGACTTAAGGAGAACGTTATTTGCGGGCACCTTATCCCTGCAGGAACAGGAACTCCAGGATTCGACAAAGTTATTGTCGGTTCACAGGACGAATATGAGAAGTTTGTTGCCAATGCACAATCAGAAAGCATGGCTTAATAGCTTCATAATTGAAATATTGAGGGAGGTAATCGAAAGGTTGCCTCCCTTTTTACTATCTTTATGCTGATGTTTAATAATAATAACTGATAAAATGGACGATAAAGCACCAAATCAACAAATTAACATAGAATTGAAAGAGGATGTGGCCGAAGGTACATACTCCAATCTTGCTATAATTACCCATTCACCATCCGAATTTGTTATTGATTTTGTAAGGGTGATGCCCGGAATGCCTAAAGCACCTGTGAAATCACGCATCATACTTACGCCCGAGCACGCATTGCGACTGATGTTTGCATTACAGGATAATATTGATAAATTCGAGGCTGTTAACGGTCCCATACGAGGTGATGGAGATGGCTCTATACCAGCAATGCCGGTTAACTTTGGAGGCCCTGCCGGACAAGCATAAAAAGTATTTCTTTATGGAGATGCACGAGAAGTTGATGCAGTATATACGTGAAGGAGAGCATCTTAAGCAGGATTTTAAATTTGCGGTTACCGACTGCGAGAAGATTGCACGCTCGCTGTCGGCATTTGCCAATACCGAAGGTGGCCGCTTGCTGCTGGGGGTGAAGGATAATGGTAATATTGTGGGTGTGAGGTCGGATGAGGAGTATTACATGATTGAATCGGCCGCCCAGAGATATTGCGAGCCTCCTGTGAA
>CAZWOA010000152.1:0-4997 GCA_964635545.1 uncultured Marinilabiliaceae bacterium | reverse complement strand
AATGCATTAACAAAAAACCGAATCAGAATGAGTTGAAATCATCTGATTCGGTTAAAATAAAAACCTAAGACTAAATTATTTTACCTCGAAAGAAGTTGATAATCCTTCTGCACTGTTAGTACCTACCCAAAGGTTAAATATCCCGGGTTCTACCATATATTTCATGTCAATATTGTTAAACGCCAGTTTTGATATAGGAAGTTCGAAACTCACTTTGGCAGTTTCGCCGGCTTTAATGTTTACACGGGCAAAATCTTTGAGTTCCTTCACCGGGCGGGTAACAGACCCCACGCAATCCTGCACATAGAGCTGTACAATCTCAACAGCATCATAAAGACCAGTATTTTTTACATCAGCAGTAACAGTAATCACATCGTTATCAGTTACTTTATCGGCCGAAAGACGAAGATTGGAATACTCGAATGTGGTGTATGAGAGTCCGTAACCAAAGGGAAACAGAGGTGCAAAACCTTGGTCGAGGTGAAACGATGTGTTGCCCAATGAGGTCTGCCCTGCTTCAAGCGGAATATCGTTAATAAGAGTTTCACTTCCCTGGAAAGGGCGACCGGTATTGTTGTGAGCATAGTAAATAGGTATCTGCCCCACCGATTTTGGGAAAGTTACCGGCAATTTTCCCGAAGGAATTGCTTTTCCAAACAATAAATCGATGATGGCCGGTCCTCCCATCGTTCCGGGATGGAAGTTATACAGCACCGCATCCGAAAGTTGCACTTCGCGGGCAATGGTAAGCGGACGACCAGCCATAAATACCGTTACCAGTGGTTTCCCTGCCTTTGCAAGTTGCTCAACCAGCTCCGATTGTGCCCCTTGAAGATTAAGATTGGCCAGCGAATGTGCCTCACCCGAGAGAATAGCCTCTTCACCAACGAAAGCTATAACAGCATCGGCCTTGCGGGCTGCATCGAGAGCCTTGGTAAACTGCGATTTATCATTATCGCGGCTATAACTTAGTGCAGGAACATACACAATATTGAGCTTATCGGCATACTTTTCTCGAAGATATGCCAAGGGAGTCTGGGTGTGACTCTTTTCGCCATCAAAAACCCATGTTCCCAACTGGTCGTGAGGTGCATCAGCCATTGGCCCAACCACAGCAACAGTCTTCACTGAGGAGTTGAGAGGAAGTGTGCCCTTATCATTCTTCAGCAGTACAGCCGATTGAATAGCAGCCTGCTTAGCGGCTTTAAGATGACTATCGGCATAAATTGGCGATGATTCGGAAGTATCAACAAGGTAATTATCGAATAAGCCAAGTTTAATTTTGATGTATAAAATGCGTTGCACAGACTCATTGATAGTTTCAATAGATACCTTTTTCTCATCAACGAGCTCTTTGGCATTTGTTAAATAAGAAAAACTAACCATATCCATGTCAACACCGGCATTCACGGCCTTTTGTGCGGCTTCCTTAGCATCGGCAGCAAATCCGTGAGCAATCATTTCTGATATTGATGCCCAGTCCGACACCACAAAACCCTTGAAGCCCCACTCCTTACGCAATACCTGGTCGAGAATAAACTTATTTCCCGTAGAAGGCACGCCGTCATTATCGTTGAATGACGTCATAAAAGTGGCAGCACCGGCATCGGCAGCCGCTTTAAATGGCGGAAGATAGACATTGCGCAGAAGACGCTCAGGAATTGAAGTAGAGTTGTAATCCTTACCTGCTTCAGCGGCTCCATACCCCACAAAATGTTTGGGACATGCTGCAATTGAAGTTCCATCGGTCATGTCATCACCTTGAAAACCGTTAATCATTGCCACTCCAAGCACAGAAGCGAGATATGTATCTTCGCCAAGGCTTTCGGCAATACGACCCCAACGAGGGTCACGCGCAATGTCAATCATGGGAGCGAAAGTCCAGTTAACACCCTGTGATGAAGCCTCTACGGCTGCTATACGTGCTCCCTGCTGCACCATTTCGGGATTGAAGGATGCGGCTTGCCCCAGTGGAATGGGGAAAATGGTTTTGAAACCGTGAATAACATCACGACCAATAATGAGCGGAATCTTCATGCGCGACTCCTCCATTGCCACTTTCTGCAAAAAGTTGGCAGTTTCAACATCGGCAACATTAAGCACCGAACCTACAGCTCCGGTACGAATCATTCCCGCTATTTCGTTTATATCGCCATAGGGGCTTATCTGATTCATCTGACCAATCTTTTCATCAAAGGTCATTTGTTTCACCATCTCACCCGCACGAAGCCAGTCCTTATCAGCAGTTCCGGCATTTCTATCACCTTTGGTACATCCAAAGGTGATTAGAAGAGCCAACGCAGCAAAATAATAGTTATATAATTTCATATCTCTTATTTTTTCTGAAATACACGTACATAGTCGATTTGATAGGTTGCCGGAAGAGCCGAATCATCAACCCCCATAGCTCCTCCCCAATCGCCACCCCAGGCGAGGTTAAGCTTCAAATAGAAGGGTGCATTGAACGGCCATGTCCTCTTATTTCCGGTTTTATCATTCTCGAAATAGAAAAGTTCCTCTCCATCCACGTAGGTGCGAATGAAATCTTCGGTCCATTCGAGGGCATAAACATGAAAGTCTGTCTGAGCACCAGAAACAAATATCTCTCTTGTTTTTTGAGTGCCTTTCATATGGTTATAATCATCACAATGGATAGACGATGACACATAATTGGGGTTATAGCCCACCTCTTCCATTATATCTATCTCGCCATCTCCCGGCCATGTGGTGAAGTTTTTGGGCATCATCCAGAAAGCAGGCCATGTTCCTTTACCTTTTGGTAATTTCAAGCGTGCCTCAAAATAACCATATTTCCAGCTTTCGGTAGTATTCATACGTATTGAGTAAACATTGCCCGAAATTTTTTTAGCGATGATTGACAGTACTCCATCCTCCACTGTTGCAAGCTGTTGCGACTCAAAGCTTCCAGCCACATAGGTCTGCAGTTCGTGATTGCCCCATCCACCGCCACCGGTTTCGTACCACCAGTCGGCACCTGGCTCCGAGCCTGAGTTAAACTCATCATTCCACACAAGCTCATAGCCTTCGGGAACAATAATGGATGGATCCACAGGAATATCGGGCCGTCCTTCCTGAGTGATGGAAATAGAGGTGCGTGCTGTGCCTGATTTAACTACAAGAGTACCCTTACGCTCTTTTTTTGTTCTATTTTCGGCAATAGTAACGACAATGGTTGCATCTTTTGAGAGCGAACTTTTAGGATTACAACTGATCCAACTGTCGTCGCTAAATGCGCTCCACTCGCCAGATGTAGCAATAGTTACGTTTACGCTGTTCGACTCATAACCCACATCAAAAGATTGTGGAGTTGCCTTAACCGAAAATTCAGGCGAAGGGTCGGACTTGCTGCTGCTACAGTTTAACACCGATAAAAGAAGAAATGATATGGTAAGTATATTTAAAGTCTTCATAATAAGGCAAATAAAAAAGATGTCTGAACAGAAGATTGAGATGGGTAATTATAAAAATCTACAAATCGGTTGTAATCGTTTCCCTGTTTCAGACATCTTAATAATTAAAAGTTAGTCAACATGTTTTTGAAGGATGATATCTTTGATTATAAGGTCGGTATTGTCGGGGTTTCCACCAAAGTCGAACACCATCTTAACCTTCGGAATATCAACACCTTCGGCATTTATCACTTTGAATGCAACATCTTCGCCGGAGGGCAGGTCGATATTTTTCGAGAATAGAAATACATTATCATCTCCATCCATGGTGAATTTAACCGTAACCCCCTTAATTGTGTTGGAAGCACTCAAATTAACCCTGAAATCGTAAGAATCGGCAGCCGAAATGGCAAGATTATCAGTAATAAGAAATACCTGATTTTGCCACTGCTCATAGGTTGCATTTGGGAATGTGGTTGAGTACTCGCTTCCGTTGATAGCCAGCACCGGATCGGGCAGCTGCGACCATCCGGGAGCATAGTAATATGATGTTGTGAAAGTTACACCATTCCATAGGTTATTAGCACTATTCACATCTGCCCAGTCGGGTTCAGGCACCTGCTCTTCATCTGGAACAACCGTTCCGTCGTCGTTGCTGCTATCCTTTAGAACTATGCTTTCGATAGTAATAATACTATTTGCGGCATTTCCACCAAAGTCTAAAACCAGTTTCAAATTGGCAATATCTAACCCATCCATTTGACTTTTCCAGAAACATACCGGCTCATTTGCAACAAGTTTCACGGTTTGTGCGAAGTAGAATATGTTATCATCGGTCGCGTCAACCAGTTTAACCATCACATGGGGATGATCTTTGGTAGATGTAAGAATCACCGAGAAATCATATTTATTGGCTGATGATGTTGAAATATTGGTACTCATAAACATCTGTGCCTGCCAAGTATCGGTGGTAGCTTCCGGAAGTGTAACCGTATATTCACCACCATTTATAGTATATGCAGGATCGGCAATCTGCCCCCAGCCCGGTGCGTACCAGAATAGAGGATTCTCGATAGTACCGTTTTTCCAAAGGTTAAACTCTGAATCGTAAACAAAACCGCCAAATCCCGACATAATTGTCTTGTTGATATGGAATGATTTGGATATCGAGCCGTCGCTGATACCGTTGGCATTGGCAATTTTCACATCCACGCTATAATCGCCTGTTTTACGGTAATACTTTTCAAATTTAAAGGATGTTGAGTAGCTTTTACCATCAATTATCCACACAGGCATCACACCTTTGCCTTCGAATGAGAAAGTTACCCAGTTTGTCTCCTGGTTTACGTCGATTACAATGCCATCCTCATAGTTGGCCGCCATGGGAATACCGCCCTCGTTTGGAGAGTCGAACTCTTCGGGTGAGCAACTCATCAGCAAGGCTACTGCCGGCAGAAGCAGAAGAGCCATTCTGCCATATTTTATTATATTCTTCATAATCATACGTTTAATAGTTGTTTTGGGTTAATGTTCCTTGTGCAGCATCAATCTCACCTTGAGGTATTGGCAGATATTTTTTACTCTCTG
>CAZWOA010000151.1:0-5207 GCA_964635545.1 uncultured Marinilabiliaceae bacterium | reverse complement strand
TAATTGGTTCCCGCATTCCTTGTCCCTTTTTAGCGGTATTATACAAAAACCGGCAATGTGTGAACGGACATGCTCCGGAAAGTGTTATTACAAAACAACTTGCCGATTGAAAATGAACGGGCATGCTCCGGAAAAATGAAGTTTTCGGCCACCTGTCGGAACGGTGAACGGACATGCTCCGGAAAATACCCCCTCTGAACGGGTATGTTCCGGAATATGCAGGCTAAGAGGTCTGAAATTCATGTCTTTTGTAAGTATCTCATTTTCAGCTAATAATTTTTGCATTAACAATTCGGTGGATTTTTTAATTTTCCAAAATGAGTTTTTTGGCAAGCCAAGCGAACAAGTCGAGCGAGCTTCGCTGAACGTTGTTTCATAGCATCGCTACCAATTACAATGTAAATATGTTATTGGTAGTAAATAGTTTTACTCATAAAAGAAGATTTAGCTACGCTGAACTTCGTTTCTCCCTATGGTCGGAATGACTTTGTCAACTTTTATTTGGGGAATGGGGATTGTTTAGCAGCATATTTTATGGATTTTGTTTTACGACTTAAAGACGCTGATCATCAGTGATTTTGCTTAACAAATACGCTACTATTTTATTGTAAATCAACTAATTAATTTACTTGCGAAAATTGAGTCTGTCACAAAACAATAACAAAGAATTGTAAATTGCACATTGATTATGTCATAAATCCGGCTACAACTCAATTATATGAAACATGAGTTAATTTAGTTTCAAGGAAATGAATAGTGTGTTTTAGTATGCAGTAATTAATTCTGCCAAGCATAGAGATAAAGTGACAGTAAAATACTGACGCATGGAAGTCGTGAAGTAAACAGGCGATGAGTGAGATTATTCAAAACCGCACGTCACTTAGTGTATTTTTTACATAGGATGAATAGTAATGCTCCGTTTTTTGATGCTATTTTCACCCTAAGGTGGGTGGAAATGATCCGTTTTTCCGTCGTAAAGTATTGCTAACCAAATAATACTTTTTCTTCAAGCGAACGGCAATACTCCGTTTTTTTAAGCCCTTTTCAACCGCAAAAAAGTGGGTGGATTTAACCGAGTGGTGTGGGTGGGAATGCTCCGTTTTAAGCATTGCAGCCATATCGCTTTATTTTTAAGCGACAAGATAGAAATTCCTTTACTTTATTTTAGTGGCACATATTGAACCGAAACAGGTGGCACAATTACAGCGAAATATCAAGACAGACAAATATCCTACCGCTCTTTGTCATACTTTTCCAGATTATGATTTTCTATAAACATTAGCTCCTCTCGATACTTTTTAACAAACATCCTAAGCTCCATACTCATTCTTCTGTTCTTGAAATTATTCTCATGTGTTTCATCAACGTATGAATGACATAGAATGCATAAACACTCTAAATTTGAATAATTATTATTAATCTTATCACCATCTATATGATGCACATGTAGGAATTTTTTATCATATCCATTTCTAACCTCAATGCCACAATGTTCGCAAGTATTATCAACCCAGCTCCTGTATTGACGGCTGATTTTATTCCAGTCTTTAGTGTAGCCGAAAACATCAATTTCTACTTTTTTGTCTTCAAAATCAGTTGTGTCAATAGTTTGGTGAAAATCTTCTGTATCCTCAATATCATCTATGATTTTCTTTCTACAATAAGAGCATAATTCCAATACTACATCTGCATACACTTCCCCGGTTGTTTTATCTATTAAATCATTAACATTTGAATTCGACCAGTCATACCGTACTTTAAACTTACCATCTGAAATAAATTGCTGTATTGTTTGGCATTTTGTGAGATGAAATTTAGGATAAGTACCATATTGGGATATATAAGGTTCTTTAATAAACATATACCCCTCATATTTTTTACCTTCATACAAAAGATATATACCATCATCCTCAAATGAAATAGAACCAGCTTTATAGGCTTTTTCAAAATCAATACCCTTAATTATCTTAAAGCCACTCTTGCCATCTAATCTGGGGAAGCCCCATTCATCAAGCTTCTTATCTAATTCACTGAAATTATAAAGCATACTACTTCGACATTTCTTTGATTACCTGTTCTATTATAGATTCGCTTGTAGTAACAATTCTGAATTCCACACGTCTTGAATACTGATTATTGGCTGTTTTACCCGATACAATAGTCAACTCCTTATCAGAGTCTAGGGTTCTGCCATACGAAAGACCGTTAGCTGTAATCCAGAACTGAAGTCTCTTTTCATCATTTTTTGATAACCTCTTATAATAATTCATATTTCTGAAAAACTTCAGCACTTGTGCTGATCTTAATTGTGACAACATTATATTACCAATATAAGGGTCGCTGTCATATCGTGGAGCAGGAACATAATCAGTATGACCTTCAATCCTTATCTCAGATATACGCTCCATATATTTGTCTTTTAATAAAATATCAAAGTACCTGGGAAGAAATTCATTTAGAATCTGACCAAAATATGGCTTAATATCTGTTTGTCCCGAGTCAAATAAAACCTCTGGATTAGTAAACTTTATCGACAAATCCTTGTCTAATTCTACCTGCCACTCTTTAAAATCATCTTTAAACTCATTTTTTAGCTCTGCATACAGGTTCTCTTTTGTAGCTTTAAACTCCTCAAATACAATATCACGTTCTTTCTGTTTCTTCTGAACTTCAACAATATAAGAAATAGCTATAAACATAAAAATAACCATCAAACCGGTCATTATATCCGAAAAAGACACCCAGTTACTATCTCCTCCATTACCATTTTTCTTTGCAAGAGCCATAACCTATTTATTTTCTGTAATTTTCAATAATTCTTTGAATTAATGTATCCAAATTTATGAATGTATCGCTAAGTCTGGTATAAAAAGCCTCATTTATTTCATCCAGTTCATCCGATAATTCTTCGCTTGCCCTTGCAATTAAAGAAACACCTTCTGTAAGTTGCTTTTTAGTGTTATTCCAAAACATATCGTTAATATCCTTTATTTTGTCAATATCCTCTAAACGGACAAGTAACTTTGCCACGCTATCACTAAAGTTCATCTGGTGTCTTACCCAGTAATTCAGTTTATTAGTTGTCTCATCAAATGCCTCAGTATTCTCTTTTAATGTATCTATCGATATATTTACTTTTTCTATAATCTCCTGGAATTTAGTATCTTCAATCATTACATTCTGAAGTTCTTCAATCAACTTTACAAGATGACTGTTGTCATTAGTCAGCTTGCCAGTATTGAATGTAATCTCTTTTATAGCATCAGATGAAATCTTGAAGTCTTGCGAAACACTCTTGAATTCAGCAGTAAGTTTCGCAATCATCTCCTTATTCTCAGCTTGCCACTGATTCATCCTTTGAACACTATTGTTAAGTTCCTTGAAATTCTCCTGAACAAGCTTTTCAATTAGTGCCGACATTTGAGCATTAAACTTCTCAGTGGCACTCTTCATAACTTCTACAAGCATTTCTGTATTGTTCTTGGCCAGAAGCTCTGAAAACTCATCAAACTTATGCTGAATCAGAATATTATTTTTATTCATTGACTCTACAATCCAATCGATATTATTCTTGGTCTGATTGGAATATTCATTTTGCTCTGCCCTTAGTTTCTGTATTTGTGTCAGCAGACTTGTCTCTTCGTCTCCACCCAGAGCTTTTTGAACTTTCGTCAACGTTTCGTTCTGAACAGATTGACCTCTGGAAATTTCAGTAAATTGATTTCTTAATTTAACCAGCTGCATTGAGACACTGTCATCCCCCTCTCCAATAAGAGCTTTGTTTAATTGAGTTAAATTTTTTCTGTTTTCCTGCTGAGTATCTGCAAGTATATTTATCATTTGCTGTAATGCCGCAAGTTCACCGGTAGCTTTGGGAGGTTCTTTTAACTCAACCATTCTTAATACTACTTGAGATACTTTACCAAAAATCAATGAAAGACTCACCCCCCATATAGAAGTAGAAAATGCAGTTTTCAAACCTTCTAGTAGGGTTGGGATACTATCAGTAATATTATTTACATCAAATTTGCGAAGACCAAAATATATACCTACAAATGTTCCCAAAATTCCCAAAGTGGTGAAAACCGAAGGTATAGAGTCATAAACATAAGGTATTACCCTTTCTACATTATTTTTTACCCAAACCCTTATTATATAATAAATTGAAAAAATAGCCCAACCTGCAATTAAGCTGTAAACAATAATCGAATAAATTTCCATGTAACTTATTATTACTATTAATTTTAGATGTAAATAATTCAACTCTTTACGATAAAATCGAACAATAGTTACAATTTTTCTAATATAATTACACTATTGTCCGATAAAAAATACAATAAATCAAAATATATAAGAACTCGCACTACGTTCGAGATGACAACAATTAGTTTAGCTTCCTATATGCTTTTACATAACAGATTGTAAATAAATCAATTGAACTCGGTTTCAGAACAAAACAATGGATCTCATAAATTCATTAGAATACTAATGGTATTATAGAATATTCACCAATTATCTTTATATTACACTATATATTCTTTCGCCTTAACCAGCAGTTGGTTTTTACACCCTCCAAAAAACCTATCCGGATGTTTATCCTTTATCTCATCAACCTTTCTTGCCACTTCACGCAAAGTTACCATTCCAACCTCCCTCTCCACTTCATTAACCATTGAACCCATACTTATCTCTGTTCCTTTGGTTATAACTTCACCTTTTGAATTGAAGTAATTAAAAGAGTCACCCGATTTTATTCTTATATAGTTGGTAATTATATGCCTGTCATGCTCTTTCATTTCCCGGGGAGTAAATATCAGCTCAATATCGCATTTCAGGTTTAACCGTTGCTTCAATGCCTGAAGGTTATCGTATTCTGTTTGTCCGTCAATCTTTTTAATACCTTCTCCTGCGAATGATAAAATAGTCAGATTAAACTTAACCGGTGTTGCTTTATCAAGTTCAACAATAATCTGCTCAAGGTTGGAAGGAACCAAACTTGAATCACTGAAAATATAACCATCAACTATAACAACATCGGTAAAAGGAGTCAGGTATTCACCAAGTCTGGCCCAAGAAGAAAACCCATCTTCCATAACCATCTCTTTTCTTACCGGATAGATACTCCTTAGCGAACTCAGGCTTAACTTGTCCCATGTAGCCATCAAATCATCCTGAAAGGCAAAAACATAGCCATTCGTTTCCCGGTA
>CAZWOA010000150.1:0-5207 GCA_964635545.1 uncultured Marinilabiliaceae bacterium | reverse complement strand
GGTCGGTTGGCCGAGTGGCTAGGCAACGGTCTGCAAAACCGTGTACGGCGGTTCGAATCCGCCATCGACCTCAAAAGAGCTCTTTCGAAAGGGAGGGCTCTTTTTTTGCTTTTGCGCATAAGAGAAGGACTTTGGTGATAAGCTTATAGTTTTTGCAAGGCAATTTAATGGTTCAGATTTTCAACCACAAAAAGCACAAAAGACACGAAAAGCGATATCTATTTCCCACTGAACTTGTCCCGTATTGACGGGATTACGCAGATTATTTTCTATCAGCTATTAGCTATTACCTCCCTACAAGCTTACTCATTATCTCTTTCTCGGAATCCATTAATTTTTTGGCATCTACATCACTAACAGGAATCTGTTGATTATCACAAAAATCAATTATCAACGTCAGGTCATGCCATCTACCAATTAACTGCTCGGCACCACGATAGTATTGAATATCATCAACGGAGTAGCACTTATCGAACAGATCATTGGCAAGGTTCATCAGAAAAAAACTACGTTTTAACAGATGTCGTGCTTTATGCCAGTATTCCCGGTTTTGCACACCGGTGGACAGCAGTTCCTTCGACCGTTGGTTCAGTCCGTTAATGTAATTGCATATAACTGTCTCTGTAATAATAAACCCCTTCAGGTTAAGTGAATCTGTAACATTCTTTTCGACCTCGAGGGTAGCTGCAAAATCTATATATTTATACTGTCTTCTGGCAATCTTCATATCAATCATCTCTACCATCTCCGCATTTTTATACATGGGATGACTCTCAAAAAGTGCTCTAATAATCTGCCAGTCGCGTATCTTCCCCGATTTTTTGGCTATTTTCTTTATCAACGTGCCATAATCATTATCAACAGCATCGTCATAACACTCATCGATAAAATTAAGTAACGTGACCAGGTATTTCATTTCAACCCTCATGCGGTGAATCACCTCTTCGGATGGATTGGTGACCGACTCATTAAACATCAGTCTAAAACAGGTGTAGTGATCTTCAAATCCACGTATGAAAGAGTAAACAGCCATATCATTTATTTTAAGATTTCAGCCTCAATGGGGTGTCGTAACCCCTCGGCATCAGCAAAGATAGCCTTTACCGAACCAATTAACACCTTTGCCTCAACAATTATTGGTAATCTATTCTTGTCATCAGTTACCCAAACCGTCATATCCTCACCACTTTTGAATATGGTGCCCTCCACCAGAAGAGGTTTAAACTTAAGACATCTAAAACGGCGCCCTTCACGGGTTTTGATAGTTTCTATTCCCAGATATCGGATATAAAGATTATGTATTTCACCATCAACAAGCATCTTGATGGGTATTTTTGTACCTGGTGCATATTGATGATAAGGAATATTACGGGCACGATACACCATCGACAAAAGATCGTAGGAGCAGTTATCCCAGTTGAGAGTCATAGTTTTTACCGGCTCCTTACTCTTCTCTATACGCCCGTCGATAGTGCGCTTTGCATGATTGAAAGTATAAAAATTATTACTGTAATAACTACCTTCGTTATTAATTTGCCGAAACATGTAAGGTTCCAGTTTCACTGTATCTACCACAACCTCAAAAGTATCGCGTACCTTATAGATAAAGTCATAGTTTTTATAAGTATTGCCCAATGCCGAAATATGGTAGGCCGGTTTTTTATTCCAAACACTGTTTTTCACCTCAAAAGTTACCTCACCTGCATTCATCCACACAAAGTGCCAGTTGTAATAAGCCTGATACTTAACAACTTCACCCGGGCGAAAGGCTATATTCATATCGCTACATTGAGCCAATAAAGCTGACGGCCAAACAATTATAGTACTAATAAATAGAAGCAACAAAGTGGTGAGACGCAAAAAATGAATCATTTAATAATGGTTTTAATAATCATGATGTCGCACAACATTCCTCTACAAATATCAAGCCCCTATTTCTTCACAGTGCCTATATGATGTTCTACCGACTCAACCTTACCGGTTAGCCGCCCTTCGGCACCCTTCTTAATATCCATTGTGATAGTACAATAAATACGTTCAGAATCAGCAATCAATATATCATGTGCCTTCTGAACTATGGCGAGAGCATCTTCCATAGAAGCTGTTTCGATGGTGGTGCCCATGCTATTGAGCTTATACTCTACGCCACTATCGGCTATCATCTTCACTACCCGGCTCACATGCCTGCTTAGGCTGATGCCTTTATCGGTAGGAAACATCGCAAAATTTAGCAGAACTGACATAACTTACTGTTTTTTACGTGTTGATATCGGTTTTCTGAATGTTTTTGAGAACTGATAAACATCAAACTGCGACCTATCTATCTCAATTTTTATATCCCAATTGGCTCTAACATTAATCTTATCGGGATAATAGAATACCGATTCAGGTAATAGACCTTTAGCATAATCACCTGTATCCCACTGTCCGTTTTGATTAATATCTTCAACCACTTTAAGCATATACTCGCCCACCTTGAGGTAACGAAACGCAATTTTCCCCGATGTCGGCACATACCCCTGCCGCACCACCTTTTCATCGCGACCTATTATTTGCACCAGATAATTTGGCTGTGAATCGGGTATATTGATATAAAGAGTTCCATAACTATCAGTTTTCCTAATTGAGAACTGATGCGTCATAGGCCTGTTGGGGGCTCCATACACATCTACAAATGATGCCGAATCAACCTCAAGCATATACTCTTCACCTGCCTGCCAATCATGCTGAATGCGATAACGGCGAATATTCATATCCTCCCGGGTAAAAGTAAAGTCGAGACCATTTTTCAGGGTATCCGATTTATAGTACAGTTTGATGCCTCCCCTATCGGCATGATCAGCCGGAGTGGGCAGCATAATGCCAAGCGGCGCAAATAAATCGATGGTAGAAGCCATACTTAACTTTATGGATGGCAACTCCTCTATTTCATCTTTTTTGCGTTTTTTCTTTGTCTCGGTGAAGAAGTACCATAAATCGATAGTGTCTCTCTTGGTATAAGTCTGCATTAATGAGTCGAGCGCCGGGAACTCAGCCACAATTTTCAATGAGTCGCTACTATACATCAGACTATCGGTAAGCCAAACAGTTACTGTGTCGTTCATTGCCGATCGTTCCATTCGATATTGTTTATTGCCTGCCGGATAATATGGAAACGTAAAATTAGCATCGGCACTCAATGGCAAGTTAAACATAAACGACAACTTATTGGGTTGCTTACGCTCTTCCGACTTAAGATACTGATCTACAGGCTTTTCTTTAAAAAGATACATCAGCAAAGAGTCGGGCGTATAGAATAGCTCTTCGCGCACCACCGTTGAGTCGGGCGCAATGGAGTCGGTTACATTACGATATTCATACCCCGGCACAATAATATCCTTCATGAACGCAATCTGCTCTCCCTTTTGATCGAACATATAGTTGCGGTTAAGATCGTCGAGTGCATAAATACGATAGCTTCCTGGAGCCACATTCTGCACCGAGAAACGCCCTTCGGCATCGGTTTTGGCAATGCGCACGGGCACCTGAGTAACAAAAGCTGAATCCTCAAGATTTTTATGCAAAAACACCATTATACCATCGGCTGGCGATAAATCATAGGCATCAAATAGATTGCCAGCCACCACCATAGAGTCGCTACTCTCGCCGGTAGAGAATGAAAACCTGAAGTTTTGAAGTATATTACCCTCATTATTATCGGATATGGCATCGGCAAAATCGAGTGTGTAAGTGGTCGATGGCTGCAGCTCCTCTTCAAAAGTTATTTTCAACTTTTTACCGCGGGCATCAATAACCGGACGTTTATTTACCGGTGGCGACACCACAAATTTCTGGTTAATATCCTTAAGTTGTATCAACTCATCAAACTCAATCTCGATAGTGCTTCCCGAGTAGTTAAGCGCATTCATGGCAGGAATAGATTTAACCACCACCGGAGGAGCCTCATCTTTAGGCCCGCCCGTAGGGGTTCCAGGATTGGCACAACGCCACAACGCCATCATCACAACAGCCAATATAACTATATGTAACTTTCTATTTTTCAAAGTAAAAATATTTTACGCAAATTTAAAAAGATTATAAGACTTGGGGTATAATAAAAGGTTTAAAATGCAACTTAATGATTTCGACCGATTAAAAAGTCCGAATCAAAATATCATTAATCTCCTATCAATCAAAACGTAAGAAGCACTAAAATATTATCAGCATGACAAAAATCATCATAATATTAATGGCGGAATAGCTTGTATTTCATATATTTTACATCTAACTAACCAAAACAACGACATGAGAGTAAGATCTATTGATGTGTTTCGTGCACTCACTATGCTGCTAATGATTTTTGTGAACGACCTATGGACACTTAAAGATGTGCCTGAATGGCTCGATCACGCTCCCTGGAACAAAGATTTCTTAGGACTTGCCGATATTGTTTTTCCTGCATTTCTATTTGTGCTTGGAATGTCGATTCCCTATGCCATAGCCAGCAGGGTAAAGAAAGGCCAAAAACCTTTACAAATTCTATCTCATATAGCTATACGCTCACTAGCACTGCTGATAATGGGGGTTTACACCGCCGCCCAGCCTATGATTGTGCCGGAAGCATCAAAAATAACACAATACGGCTTTGCGGTGTTGATGGTAATCGCTTTTTTCCTGATATGGAATGTATATCCTAAAGATGGCAAACTGAAACGTAACCATATTTATATGCTTCAAGCACTTGGCGTTGTTATACTTGTAGTAATAGCCATACTATTCAAAGGCAAAGGCTGGGGAAGTAATGAAATAAAAGGCTTCGGCATATTTTGGTGGGGCATCTTGGGCATTATCGGGTGGACCTACCTTGCTTGTGCTACTTTTTTCTACATTATCAGAAAATATGCTATGCCGGCGGTTATAATAGGTTTGGTAGTGGTATGCGGCATCAATATTCAGAATAAATTAACCGGTATAGAGTGGTTTATTGGCGGCGGTGCTTTTCATGCTTTTACACTTTTCGGCATATTGGCATCATTAATATTTGAAAAACTACGCAACAGTAATAAGCTATATATCTATTTCCTGGCAATAGGTGCCTTGCTAATTGCCGCCGGAATATTCTCTCGTCAGTATTTCATGATTTCTAAGCTGCTTGCTACACCTACATGGGTGTTTTTATGCACGGGAATATCGTTTGCGTTCTTTGCTCTGATTCATTTCATCATCGA
>CAZWOA010000149.1:0-5304 GCA_964635545.1 uncultured Marinilabiliaceae bacterium | reverse complement strand
GTTTGGTTGCTTAAAACAGTGCCGTCCCAATCGATGAAGGTTACGGTGTGGTATGCAGTTTCAGTAAGTACAATTGTATGGGTTTCATTATCACTATGTGCTACAAAAAAATAATCCTGATGTCCCTCACAACTAACAGTACAGCTAACAGTCTCATTTTCAATAAACACAACGACAAAAGTGCTATCATCTTTACGGAAAACATTATTGTCAGTACTGGTGCTAAATTGAGCATTGGCGAGTAGAACGCCGCTACCTGACTTTACTTCGTAGTGGGGAAGATAAATATTGGATATTTCTACACGGTTGTTCTCTGGATCCACTGTACCGCTACCTATATTTACTTCGTGCGTATCTTCTTTGTATAGTAAAGTGTATTGGTACTCGCCTTCATGCAGATAGGCTTCGCTACTATTGCAGTTCCTAGTGGCGCATACGGTCTGCCCTTCAACCTCCAAATAGCAGTGCGAGCGGGGTATCCCATTTGCAGGAAAGAAGTCAACTATGAAAAGACTTATTATCACATTAGCTCCCGGTTGAAGCGTAAGCACATCATCAAAAGATGATCTACCAAACGTTATTTCATAATTATAAGTTCCTACATTGGCAAAATATATCTTACCGTCATCTGGAATAACTACGTAATCCATACTATACTTCTCTTTATAAAAACGTTCACCGACATGGGGTAATCCATCTACCAATATTGTTAGCTGGGCAAAAACATCCTGTTCACGGGGTATGTAATTTACATAATCACCTCCATAAGTATTTTCAGTTACTTGCAGATTATTGTATGCTGTGTCAACCATTGCAGGGTGGGTTGCTATATAGTCGTAACTACCAGCGAAGGCATAAATATAGCCCGAATCGTCTGTTGTATATTTTAAACCGTCTATTGTGATTTCAGCACCTTTTAAAAATCCTACAGGATTGATAATTGCTGTAACTGTGTCAGTATAACTATTATCCGGCTGCCATGTGCCACAATATTCTCCAATAATATGTGGTGAAGTAATGGTATATTGGTGCTCACCGGGGGGCAACAGTATATTTACGATTGAATCGCCGGAAAGCGGATTACTTGCTAATGTAGTGTTGTTAATCTCTATGCTTGCTGCAAAAGCGGTAGTGCCATCGGGCAAACATGGGAAGATGGATAATTTATAAAAGTCGAGATTAAGCACAACGTGTTCCTGCTGTACATGGTTGAGATAAGCGTTTCCGTAGGTATTTTCAGCAATTGATATAGTACCCGAAACGGCATCAATCATTGCCGGATGCATTATTTCGTAGTCGTGATTTCCTTCAAAAGCATAATTAATGGTGGATGGCACTATTTTAGAATGGTGATTTGAAAATGTTATTTCAGCCTCGTTAAGCACATCCCCATGTTGCCCCTTAACAGTAAATTCAAAGGGATTTACAGAAACATTAACCGTATCGGGGTAACGGTTATTTACATTTACTATTCCACTGTATTCACCAACTATACCGGGTGAGCTTACTGTATATGCGTATTTGCCGGGTTTTAAATCTATGGTGGCTATGGTGTCGTTTGTAAGCAGATTGGTTGTGAGTGTAGTATTATTTATGCTTATGGTAGCTTGCCGAATGGCTGCACCATTAGGCAGGCATGGAAAGAACGCCTGTTTATAAAGAGAATCGGGATGGGTAATAGCTCCAACTTTTACTATTTTGCTTTTGTAAGTTCCCTTGGGGGCAACAAAAGGTTTTGAAATATTTTTGCCGTTATTATCGGTAGCGGTTATATAATATTCTACGTCAGTGCCAATATTTTGATATGGTATAGTAGCAGTATAGTTGTCTGTTTCCGATAAGGTCATGCTCTGCACAGTATATATGTCCTTATCGTTAACCCTCCAAAACAGCTTTACATCCGATATTCCTTGCGATGATTGCACAAGTGCAGATATTTCATAGTCCTTATTGGTATATTCAATGCTATCAGCAAGCCACTTATGTTTGATATAAACAGGGTTGTTGGCAGGGATATCGCGGGTTAAACAATGTAATGCACCAACTTTATATTGATAGTCAACACAATTAACGCCTACAATCTTATATCCGGGCATAGCCTTTCTATAGGCTTCTAATGCCAATGAATCTGTTTCAGGCTGATAATCCATACAAGCATATTGCGGAACTAATAATGTATTATTCATTATAAGAGCATTAGTATATGTTGCCCTATTTTCAAAAACCGTAAATAGATTATTTGGATGAATATATGAGGGGGCATTTTGTATGGTAACTATCTTAAATTCTCTGTCAAAAACGGAACGTAAATTTGCTTTAATAAATGGTATTTGATTATTGGCATTGGATGAGACGATGATTGTCTCTTCATTTAACATCTTCATATCCATATCTATATGAGCCTCCTTTGCAAGTCTCACAGACTTTTCAACACCAAAATAATCATTAAAATATAGATAGTTCGGAGTAATAACAGCCTTGTCATCACACACAATATTGTAATCATACATAATATTAAAAGTACCATGACCATCAGTCATAAAGTTGCCTCCGGAACTATAGTAAGGCCCAAAAGTCGTACTAATTTTTTCTGATGTTAACCCAAATTTGACATCTATTATTTCACTGGTATAGTTTTCGTCAAAGTGATACATCTGCATATTGTCAACTCTGTTCTCATAAACACAATACATACCATGATCTCGTGCCCAAGGGCCGTTAGGTATAAGGCCATTCTCTACTGTAACAATGTGAATATTTGGATGATTACTATCTATTCCATTATCAGCAAACACCTCCATCAAGGAGGGTGCAACAATGTCTCTGGTAAATTCTCCCAACTCGTCTATGACATTATTATTCGGATTCCTATCTTCATTTTCAAGAATATACAAATTAATTCCTTGGTCTATGCAGGCTTGTGCAACTTTTATATATGGATCCACTACTATCTTATGTGGGAAGTCGGGATGCATTCTTGGAGCTGGGATAAACTCCATTACCACTGCTTGTTGTTCTTCCCACTCAGCAGGTATGCGTGGGTTCTGAACTTGGGCAATCACATTTGTATTGAATAATGCTAAAAAAAACAGCATTAAGCTTGCTATTATATATACTGGATTCTTAGTAAGAAAGAACATTAGTTTTTTCATTGTGACAATTAGTAAATTAATAAAATTAATAAAAAATAGCTGGCAACCTTATTGAGGATTGCCAGCTTTGATTAATTCATCTAACTATTTTACAATTACCTTTTTTTCTTCCGTTCTATCTCCATACTTCACAACGACAATGTAAATACCTTTGCTCCATCCTGAAACATTAACATTTGTAATAGAACTCTTAATGTCACTCTCATAAACTAAACGTCCATTACTACTAAATATTTTATAATTTGCAGGAATTTCTCCGTCAAACTTAGATAGACTGATGTTAATAAAATTATTAGTTGGATTAGGATACAAAGTAAACAATTCAGCATCCAATTGTTCAGCCCTTAATGCTTTAATTCTGGTATCAGCAGCATTATCCATTGCTGATTTAAGCATAGCACTTTGTGTTTCTGTTCCTCCAACTACTTCTTCATATACCTTACATCCATTAAATAGTGTATGTATTACCCGAAGCTCATAACCAGACTCCAAAGGTACATCCACAACAAATGGGGGACGACCTCCTACCTCTATATCACCGTATCTGGAAATACCCCAAAGTTCTCTTCCCAAATTATCTAGATAGGGATTGCCATCTTTAAGGAATAGAACTTCAGTATCGTTATCTTCAACATTAACCTTAACTCCATTTTCCTGTAGCTCAAATATAGGATAAGGAATAAGGGGTAATAAGCTATAATTATCAATAATAGTAAAATCATCAGAATACTCGTTAGATACAAACGCACCCGCAGCCGTTGTCGATTTAACTTTTACCGTATAAGTACCATCAGTTAAGGCGGTGGTGGCAACGGTTATTTCATTGCTGTTGGGGTTTAAGCTGGTGATAGTGCCCCATGTACCTAAATCCCACTCAAAAGCATGGTTAGCATCAATAGGATCGGTATAAATAACGAAGGTGTTCTCCATGTTAATATCAAAACATGTTAATGAAGTGCCATCTTCCTTTTTAAAGGAAATAGAAGTTGGGGTAGTGGGAGCTACACCAATCATTTTTGATATAGAAACACCTTCGCAACTTCCCTCACCAATAGCTTTTACTTGTATTGGTGATATGCTTTGGCCGTTACCCAAAACGGTAAGCTCAATAGTTTGCGAAGTAGTAGGTGTGTAAGAATATCCATCGGGAATAATCCATTTGTAGGTATCTGCACCACGCCCGTGGGCTGTGTAGGTATAGGTTTGTCCTTCTTCTACCAAACCACTCCCCGAAATGCTGTCGATTTCAGGTTTTAAATAGGCATCATAGCTAACTGTATTCAAACATTCGCTATAAATAGATTTTACAATTATCACTCCATTTTCAGCACCAATCTGTGGTGTAATATTATTTGAATACTGTGCCGCCGCACCAATACCACTCCAATTTTGAGGCAGCTCCCACACAACGGTCTCACCCATTTTATCAATCTTTAAGGTCTTTTGATGCCCACTGTTAAAACATGGTTCTGTGTCATCTTTAAGCCTTGAAATTGTAGTTTCTTTAAAAATACCTTTGTAAAATTTGTATTTACCTCTCACACTTCCAAAGCAATTTCCACCTATAGGGTCGGCATATACATATACTTCAAACTCACTGGAGGCCCTAAACAGAGGATTGTCATTTATATTTACAATAATGGTTTTAGCTGTAGAGTTTATTGCTAACGTGTCATTATTTACAACCCAAGTATAAGTAACTTTCGGATCATAGTTATCAATACTTAGCACAACTTCATCACTACTCTCCCAACATGCCGGACCGGAGATAACAGGAGTTGCAGGTTTGCCATAAACACTCCTTGTAAGTAGATTATGACTATCATTATTACAGCTACCCAATACTACAGAAACAAAATCTATATCGCCAAAATCGGGCGCAACCAAGGTAACAGCACTATAGTCGCTTGACCAATACAATATATTACTTTCATCAGCCATAACCAAGCCACCCAAGTTCCATTTATAAGTATCATGTGAAGCCGTATATGACATTGTAACTAACGGAGGAACAGAAAAGACCACTGTATCACCCGGTGCAATACATGAGGGACCATTAACTTGGAAGGAGACATCATAATCATGATTGGTAAGATCGAAATGTTTAGATATGTGCAAGCCCATTGAATAGCCACAGTCAAATTCGTTACCT
>CAZWOA010000148.1:0-5341 GCA_964635545.1 uncultured Marinilabiliaceae bacterium | reverse complement strand
ATATTGACGTTGTGATGTACTCACTGTTTTAACGTGCACCACAGCATTTATACTCATCTCGGCAGCAGCTGTAAAATCGGTTGTGGGGCCTATATGCCTTGTTTGTGCGGATGTAAAATGCGATGGCACTATTACGGTTGAATCAGCACTCGCCTGACTAGTCTGCTTACTATCAAACTTCGAAAAAAGATATGCACCAATAAATGCACCTGCAATGGCAATTACCATTGTGGATATAAATCTTTTTGCACTCATAATATTACAGTTTTTAAATCATTATTACTATCATACTGCGGGAATTGATTTTTCACAATCTCATAACTATTAAATTACGGAAAACCCGCATCTGAAACATAATCAAAAACTAAACAAAAAAACCTCTTTAAAGTTGCAATTTGACCATAAAAGACCCGTTTTAACATGACATTAACTTTAAGAGGCACAAAAACATAACATTGTTAAGGTTTCATTAAGACTCCACCTGCACACTTAAAGCGACATAATGTCAGGCTATATGATTTTTCGTCACTCAGTCACCAAGATGTTTTTCAGCTCCGGCACCATATTCACCCATAAGGTTAACAAGGTTTTCTATCGTTATATTACTCAAATCGGAGAATAGCGTCAGCTGATCGACAGTTATACCGGCCTGTAATGCCTTCAATGCCATTCGCCGAGTAGCTGCAACACTCCCCTTTTGATATCCGCGGGTAAATCCCTTCTCGATTCCAACTTCCATTCCCTTCTCAACTCCTCGCCTGAAGCCACGCTCTTCGGCCTTATTGCTTATGCCAAGCTTTATCTCCACATCTCCTTTATACCGGTTATACACCAGCATATCACTCTCGGATAGAGTATCGGCTTTGCAAAGTGCTACGGCTTTGGCAGTTTCGCTATCATTCATCAACGCATCTGGGAGCTGCTCTGTCTGCTCATTCACAAGCCTGAAGTAGTCGAGCCACAGTTTTTGAGTGGCATTCATTGTTTTTTGTCCCTCATCGAGCTTGGGAAGTTCCACAAACACATAGCTTAAACCGGCAATGGGCTTATGGGTATTGGCCTCCTCCACCTCGGGAAAGAAGTGATAGTAGCTATCTTTTTCATAATCAAAGATATCATTTACAAGAGCTATACCAATTACAGGAACATTGAGTGAAGTGATAGAGCCGGTTTTTTCAAATCGAATATATGCCTTCCCCTGATCGAGTAGCACGCTCTGAAGGAAACCGTCAGTCCACATAACCTGAAAAAGAACATTGAACGGACTTCCTGCCAAATCGGTACAGCGCACAACAATGGCTGGATTACGAAACACCGGGAAGGTAGCAACCTCATCATCAGTGGCTAGGGAGACAGTCTCGGCAATCCGCTTCTCTTTCAATGGTAGCAATGAGTTTATAAGGCTTTTAAGTAATTCAGGATTTTGACCAAACACCTTTCGGATAGCCATCTCGTTTCTGGAATCGATATATTTCATAGTAAATTGATTTAAGTACTCTAAATATAAGGAAATAAAAAACAAATGGAAAGAGAAAAGTTAAAGAACGAACAAAAAAGAGAAACCCACAGCTCGTCAACCGGGTAAGTGACAAGCTATGGGCAATAAAGTTACGCTCAAAAGGAGCTTACAAAATTGAAAACAACTGCCTTTAAAAAAGACAAATTTTTCTATCAGTTAAAGTTAATCAACAACCACACATCGTCGTATTTATCATATCTCGCACGGATGTCGGCAATGCGTGCACGTGCACGGCTCTCCTCATCATACGAAGCGATAGATACGCGGTAAAGACCGTTTTCATTCTCAAGGATTGTTGGTCTGAAACCTTCATCGGTGAGATGTTGCTTAAAGTTACGCGAGTTCTCAAGCACCTTGAACGAGCCAAGTATAACGTAATATTTACCGGCTTTTTCGCCCTGGTGCGACTCAACAACTTTAACCCTCTCCTCTTTCACCACCACGTCTTTAGGTTGTGGTTTTTCTGATGTTTTAGGAGTCGGCTTAACAGTTGTTGACTTGGATTTGTCACTGAAGCTCGATGATCCTTTTTTCATTGATGAGCACCCTGTGCCGGCTATTAAAGCTACTGCGAACAATAGATAATAAATTGATTTTCTCATTCTTTTTTAGATATTAATTCCAATCAAATAACAACCAAATATAATGTTTTTTTTAATTATTTGTCAAGGGGAGGGAATAAAAGTGTGGGTGTTGGTCGTTGGACGTCTTTCGTCTTTCGTAATTCGTAATTCGTCTTTCGTAATTCGTCTTTCGACCAACGACTAACAACCAACGACCCACGACTCACGACCATCACTTCACTAGCCCCTAGCATCCTACCTACTGCCTATACACGTCACTGCCACCGGAGCTGGTGATTTCTTTGATGGCTGGAGAGCCTTTGTAGCGCACGTCGCTGCCGCTGGAGGCGTTGATTATTACTTCGGAGGTGACATTTATATTGGCATCAGAACCTGACGAGGTAGTGACTACAGCACGGCGGGACTGTAATTTATAAGCTCTAAGGCTGCTTCCTGATGAGGCGGTGACGATTAATTCGTCGGCTTCTCCCTTAAGAAGTGCATCGGAACCGGAGGAGAGTGTAACTTTCAGCCTCTTAACATCCACATTAACAGCGATATCAGAACCACTCTGCCCTCTTATCTCAAGGCTATGGGTGCGCATCACCGAGTCGCAACGCACATCGCTGCCTGCCGAAGCTGCAATATATTCCAACTCTTTATAATTAAGATACACTTCAACTTTACGATTTTTCACCCATCGAAAGGTTCCCACAAGAAAAATATTGAGTTGGTCACCTTCAACCCGACATTCAACCTTTGAAATTACGCTGCTTTCGCCCCTTATCTCAAGTGCATTATGGCTGGATGGGGTAAGGAAAAGGTCGATATCCGAAGAGACAGCAACACGCTTGAAGGGAGGTACATCCACCTGACGGGTGTGTTGCCCAAACAGGGAGACGGTGGTCATCATCAGAAAAGAAAATATGATTGATAGTCGCATAGATTTCATTTTTTATGATATTACATTTATGACGTTTTGAGGGGCAATTAAGTTACATACCATAGCTAAAAACATGCATTTATGTTATAAAGCATAGCTTAAAATGGGATGTTACTACCATAAAATGTCACTTCTATCCAAAATTATGGCTATTTTTGTTCGTTAAAATTGAACAATAAGAAATTGAAATCAAAATAAACACCTAATTATGTCAGATTTTAAATATCAAAAACCATTTCCTATTCTGAAAGATACTACTAAATATCGTCTTTTAACCAAAGATTATGTATCAACAATAGAAGTTGAAGGGCGTAAAATTTTAAAAGTTGACCCTGCAGGATTGGAATTGCTTGCCAAAGAGGCGATGAGCGATGTGTCATTCTACCTTCGTGCATCTCACCTCGAGAAATTGGCAAAAATACTAACCGACACCGAAGCTTCTGATAATGATCGCTTTGTGGCACACACAATGCTTATGAACCAGGTGGTATCGGCCGAAGGTGAACTGCCCACTTGCCAGGATACAGGAACAGCAATCGTGGTTGCCAAGAAGGGTGAAAATGTGTGGACCGGTGGTCATGATGAGGAGGCGCTATCAAAAGGGATTTTCGAAACCTACAAAAACCGCAATTTACGCTATTCGCAGGTGGTTCCCTTCTCTATGTTTGAGGAGAAAAACACAGGCACCAACCTTCCTGCGCAAATCGACATATACGCCACTGACGGCAATGAGTACGAGTTCCTTTTCCTTACCAAAGGAGGCGGATCGGCAAATAAAACTTTCCTTTTCCAGGAGACTAAAGCACTGCTTACCGAGGAGCGTTTAACAAAATTCGTTGAGGAGAAGATTAAATATCTGGGAACATCGGCATGCCCCCCATACCACCTTGCATTTGTGATTGGTGGAACATCGGCAGAGGCAAACCTTGCAGCCGTTAAGAAGGCATCGGCAGGTTATTACGACCATCTGCCCACAGAAGGAAATGAGGGCGGACAAGCATTCCGCGATATTGAGTGGGAGAAAAAAATTGAGAAGATATGTCAGGATAGCACCATCGGGGCACAGTTTGGCGGTAAATATTTTGTGCATGATGTACGTGTGATCCGCCTGCCGCGTCACGCTGCGTCATGCCCTGTGGGAATGGGCGTTAGCTGTAGTGCCGACCGTAACATCAAGGCGAAAATCACCACTGACGGTATTTTCCTTGAGGAGATGGAGAAAAATCCGGCTCGATTCCTGCCCAAAGAGGCGCCACACCTGGCTCCTGCAGTGAATATCGACCTTGACCGTCCTATGGCTGAGGTGCTTAAGGAACTTAGCAAATACCCAATAAAAACACGCCTTAACCTTTCGGGAACGCTGATTGTGGCTCGCGACATCGCTCACGCACGCATCAAACAGATGATTGACACCGGCAAACCAATGCCTGACTATTTCAAGAATCACCCCGTTTACTATGCAGGACCGGCCAAAACACCGCACGGAATGGCATCGGGTAGCTTCGGACCAACAACCGCAGGACGTATGGACTCGTATGTTGATCTGTTTCAACAACATGGCGGCAGCATGATTATGGTGGCAAAGGGCAACCGATCGAAAGATGTGACTGCCGCATGTAAGAAAAACGGCGGTTTCTACCTGGGATCTATTGGCGGACCGGCGGCTATACTTGCCAAAGACAGCATTAAATCGGTGGAAGTGGTTGATTTTGAGGAACTGGGCATGGAAGCAGTTCGTAAAATCAGAGTTGAGAATTTCCCTGCATTCATTATTGTTGATGATAAAGGAAACGACTTCTTCGAGAAACTATAAAAACCACAAAAAGTAAGTTGTAAAAGGGTTGTGCTTCGGTTCAACCCTTTTTTTATGTGTAATTACCTCCTGCTTTAGCTGGAGGAACAGAGAAGTGGCAAGAGAATAGGCTTTAGCCGAAACCTTACCTATTGATTTATGAAAAGAAGTAACAAGTTGGGCTAAAGCCAAATACACTCAATACTTGCAACCTCCAGCTGAAGCTGGAGGCAAAAGAATATTACCTCGACTTAAAAAACTTAGACCTTTAACAACCTGCACATCAATTACCTCCCGATTTAGCTGGAGGAATATAGGAACGGAAGGGAAGATTTCTCACTACGTTCGAAATGACAGATTGCTTGCTATGGCTTTTGGAGGGGGGGATTGTTTGGCGGCTCTGCCGCCAAACAATCCCCATCCACAAAATAAAAGTTGACAAAGTCATTCCGACCGCAGGGAGAAACGAAGTTCAGCGTAGCTAAATCTTCTTTTGTGGGTAAAACCTCCTCTCCCCCTCGTTT
>CAZWOA010000147.1:0-5358 GCA_964635545.1 uncultured Marinilabiliaceae bacterium | reverse complement strand
ATAGAATATCAGATTCCGGTTCTGACGATTTGGGTTCGAGTCCCGATGGGATCACTAAAGCATTTTCATATGTTTCAAAAGCCTGAATAATCGTTTGATTTTCAGGCTTTTGTCATTTTGTCATGTCATGACATTTTTACAAAAACACATATAAAAACATATTGAGAGTGAACGTTTTTGTGAATGGTTTTTTTTACTATATTTGTAATAACACAACGCTCTAATCAATTGTGACAACACACCTTACACGGTAAAACAGCTCTATTTTCCGGTTTTATTGGCTTTTTATCAGTATTCATCGGTAAGTATGTCAAACTCAAACAATTAGATTATGGCTGATGCGTCAAAATTTAGAATCACCTTTTTAATCAGAGTGAATGAAAACACCCAAAAAAAGGTGCCGATTTACGTGAGAATATCGCTAAATAGCAGTAAGACAGAGATTAACACACGGTGTTTTGTGGATCCTAAGTTGTGGGACAGGAACAGAACACGATTAAGCCCAAAAGCAAAAGAATCGGCAGAGGTAAATCTACTGCTAGACCGTATTAACAAAAGAATATTGGAATGCTACCAAGAATTAACCCTGGCGGGCAAACAGGTGACATGCCACGTTATTAAGCAGATGTTTCTGGGAAACGATGGAAACCAGAAAACCACAGACTCACTATTCGAGTATCACAATAAAACCTTCAAGTCAAAAATAACCAAAGGCACCTATAATCACTATATAGTTACTCAAGGCTATTTCAACAACTTCATTTCTGAACAGCTAAAGTTAGATACAATTAAGCTTGCGACAATCGATTATAAGTTACTTATTGACTTTGAGGTTTTTCTAAGAAATAAAAAAGGTCGTAATCCTGGCGAGACAATGGATAACAACACAGTCATGAAGCACTTTTGCCGAATGAGGAAAATGCTGAATCTTGCCGAAAGATTGGAGTGGATAAGTAAGAACCCGTTTAAAACATTCAAACTCCATTACGATTATAAGGAGAGGGGATTTTTAACCCAGCACGACCTCGATGCTATTGATAATCTGGAGTTAAAAGACGAAACCAGCCAGGTTGCTCGCGATCTGTTTATTTTTGCTTGTTATACCGGAATTCCATTCTCCGACCAGCAAAACCTAACAACCGATAATATATCAAAAGGAATAGACGGCAATCTCTGGTTGAGCTATGCCAGGATAAAAACAGGTGTCCCAACCAGGCTTCCTCTATTCCCTAAAGCATTAGACGTGATTGTAAAATACCGGGATTCACCTTGGATAAAAAATCAGAATCATTTAATGCCCAATCTTACCAATCAACATACCAATCGGTTATTGAAGGAGATGGCTAAAAGATGCGGAATCAATAAGAACCTTACTTTCCACATGGCAAGGCACACATTTGCAACTACAATAACACTGAGTAATGGGGTGCCCATAGAAACCGTCAGTAAAATTTTAGGACACGTTAAAATTGCAACAACCCAAATTTATGCAAAAGTCCTGGAGAAAAAAATCAGTGAGGACATGATGAATCTGCTCAATAAAATGCAAAAAGAATCATCTCAAAATCAAAATTCCACGTTGAAACTTTCGGTGTAAAACCATTAAATCTCGAATAAATAAAGCCTTCCATAACGGAAGGTTTTTTTATTAATATCTAATAATCAAAGCATAACGATTTTGTAATTTAAAATTTTTTACTAATTTCATCAAATATTACTAACCTCAATCACAAATATAATGGAAAGAATAATTACAGTTTTGAAGCAACAACTATTGCCATTATTGGAAAATGACAAAACAAAACTTTCCGATAAACAGATATGCAAAGAAATTGATAAAATCAAAATTGTAGCATGTCAATTCATGATTGAGGTGGTCAATTCAACCGACGTATCCCATGCAGTAGCATGGTTGCAAAAAAGTCTGATTTCCTACATGAATAGCTGCTGGCAAACAGTAGTTTTATCACCACACCACAAAAACGAAAATTCTATCATTGAACAATGCAACCAGATAGCCGATATTATATTGGAGCTGGAGAATGAATTCAAAGAATGTTTCAACTATGATGCTTTTATGCCTCAGACCATGATGCATAAGCTTAAGAGTGAATATGGAGCCCAAACAAAGAAGGTAGAAGCACACCTTCAAAGTCTTAAAATTTCTCAAAAGCTGATTGACATTGCCCTATATCCATTCCACCGATTGATGTCTGATGAATGTTCTCACGAACCAATTAACTCATTCTTTTATGGAAATGCCTATTATAAAAGCCTGATGAAATTTGGAATACGGGAGTCTATGTATCATGAAAAAGATGTTGCGTTTTCAAGATACCTGATTTCTCTAAACTGTAATTGCCAACACTTAGTAACCTATCTCAACGACTGGATGTCGAGCCTTCTGCGCAGCAAGACAAGTGTTGCAGAAGAGTTAGACACACTCTATATATTAGACGCAGGATTAGCTGAGATATACCCAAGAATAGCCTACGATTTTAAAAGAAATAGAGAAACCATAAAAGAAACCCTCTCGGGAATACTTAAAAGGAGAATCTGTCAATGCAAAACTTTCTTGGCTGGCCACGATCCGTTAAAAGCAACTGAGGAACCATGCTGCGAACTGGTGGATACAACATTTTCAGTTAAAGAATTGGCTCTATTTACCAGATTAATGGTTGAGGAGGGACTAATAAAAACCGAAACAAACACAATACTATATAAAAAAATCTGCAAATCATTCCGAACACCTAAAACTGCTGAAATATCACTCCAGAGTTTTGAAAACAAAACTTCAACGATTGACCATGTTACTGTCACAAAAGTAAAAACAAGCCTGGCAAGGCTAATGGAAAGGTTAGACAAAATAAAGTATGACCTTAATTATAAGGACATTACACGGCATTAGCTAATCATATCAACCCGAGTCAACCCAATCAACCCACTGCAACAACCTGTGTTTCAGTGGGTTGTTCTTTTCATATTTCCATCCAAATTATATCTTATCCTTCTACATCTCTTATTTGACAAGGGATGTAGCAGGGTTGACAACCCAAGTCAACCCTAAAATACAGATAACGATTCCGACATTTGCTTCAAACCAATAAACCGGAATTTTATGTCTGTTGAAATTGTCACTAAAGATGATCTTTACCAACTACGCGATGAGATCTTGTGTGGAGTTGAGAAAATGCTCACTCCGCCTGCCAATGACTTGGAAAACAATTGGCTTAGAACTTCTAAAGTAAGAAAAATTCTCGATGTCTCTAATGCCACTCTCCATAATTGGCGGGAAAATAAGATACTTGAAGCCAAAAGGATTAAAGGTATCTATTACTACGAAAAGGAGAAAGTACTTAATTTCTTTATCGATGAAAAGGAATAGCAAAATCAAATCGGTGCGCCCATCTCTTGTCTGCCTTTTCCCTTTGTGCAGGTCTCCATAGATGGTTTTGGTTTTCATAAATATCGTGCAACAATATTTCTGTGCGATTACGACCATTTCTGATAAACCAATAAAGCATAATCACTAAGCTATGAATGATAATCCTCAAAAAATCAATTACATCTCTCATCTGAATTCCGTCTATGGAATATTTGATGGTGATGACAGGATTACGGTTTTTCATTCAGCTCTCTACATGGCTCTATTCAGGATATGGAATAATCACCACTTCAAATCTCCAATAATTATCAACCGAACTGCAATTATGAACATATCTAAAATCAGATCGACTAAAACTTATACAAAAACTATTCGCGAACTACACGAATGGGGTTATCTCGATTATGCCTATTCAAAAGCAAATTTGTACTCTTCTAAAATTAACATGTTTACCGCTGGGGTCATAAGTAAACATGTCATGCCCCCCTTATATAAACATATAAACAAAAAACAGAATATATATACTGGGCAAAAATCAATTTTTGATTTCGAATATGATAGTGCTTCTATCCCAAATCCCCAAAATCATGATTTACAAATTGAAGAAAACGACTCTTCTCAAGTTTCCATGTCCCCACCCTTGGAACATGTAAAGATTTATTTCAATGAAAAGGGAGCTAGTGAGCTTGAAGCAGAAAAGTTCTTCAACTACTACGAATCGCTTGATTGGTGCACCGCTGCCGGCAATCCGATTACAAAATGGAAAGCTAAAGCGAGAAATTGGATTTTAAATGTCTCAAAATTTAATCCAAAACAATACAGCAATACCTACATGCCCAAAACTGATTTGAATGGAAAAAACAGCCCTAAAAACCACTCAAATGGCATTTCACCCAATGGAGTTGCAAACCTAAAAAACGACAAAGATTATGACATCCCTCTCTGAAAATCAAGACAAAAGGCCGTTCCCGCCCAAGTTCAGCATGATTTCACCTGCTTACCAGGACGTTATTCGAAGACTGTTTGAACTTGGAAGAAATAATTACGGCAATAGATTCACCCTGGTGGAGGAAGATCTCCCAATGATATGCCGCATGATATGCTGGTATGTGCGAGATCATGCCAACGGAGAAAGGTTAAAGATGGATTTCAACAAAGGTCTGTTGGTAACCGGTCCCGTTGGTTGTGGCAAAACTACGTTGATGAATCTGATGCCAAAACTAATCCGAAATGAAACTACTCCGGTACTCATTAAACCCTGTCGCGAAATAGCTTTCGACTTCCAGAAAGACGGCTTCGAAGTCGTTTCACGATTCTCATCACGCCCGGCTTATGGCTCCGCGAAACCGTCAACAATCTGTTTTGATGACCTTGGTGCAGAACCGCAAACCAAACACTTCGGCCAGGATTGCGAAGTTATGGCTGAAATAATATTCGGTCGTTACGAACAATTCATGCATCAAAACCTATGCACTCACTTCACCACCAACCTCAATGGTGATGAGGTAGAGGCTAGATACGGAATGAGAGTTCGCTCACGTCTTCGCGAAATGTGCAACCTCATCGCCTTTCCACGCACCACACCCGATAAACGCAAATAACATAAATACAAAACTATGATAACCAAACCAATAAAATTATGATTACTCACAGTACAACATATCACCCATTCTACTCCTCGTTTGCCGCTCGGCTCTGCCGCTTGGTTCACCAAGAACGAGGAGTCAATGGTCAGGCATTTGCAATGCATTTAAACTCAAATTTCACCCCCCATATCTATAGCCGACCAAAAATCCGTTCGCCCCCTCAACCTTCCATCGTCCCCCAGACATGGAAACGTTGAAATCAGCTTTGCGAAAAAGTTTGCAAACGCTAAATGCTCCGTCCATAGCATCCGCAGACGGGCACCTTCCAGGCAAAGCGAAGGAATAGAACAAAAAACTGTTTGAGGTTCGGCTACAAGCTGTCAGGTT